>CAZRNL010000070.1:0-11037 GCA_964601395.1 uncultured Silicimonas sp.
CCAATGGCCTGGATTTGCGCCGCCACATGGTCGGATTTGTCTCCGCCGTTGACACTTTGTAGTCTTTCTTATCGGTATGCGGATCAACAAAATATGGAAAATTCACAAATGGTTTCCAGTGTTGACCGCTATGCCAAAGATGTTGAAAGAGCTTGATGCCCTTCCTTCAAACGAGACTGGTTTCTTGGGACATACCGGTGTGAGCATGGGCGTGACTGTCCAATATTGGCGCAGTTTTGACCATCTTGAAATCTATGCTCGCTCGAAAGATCATACGCATTTTCCTGCGTGGACGGCCTTCAACAAACGCATGAAAAGCAGCCGGGACGATGTTGGGATTTGGCACGAGACCTATCAAATAAAGGCGGGACAGTACGAGGCTGTATATTCCGGGATGCCGCCCTTCGGTTTGGGGAAAGCATCCGAGCTTGTTCCTGCTACGGGAAGTCGGAGTGAAGCGCGGATGCGATTGAAGGGGTAGCGCCGTCTCGCAGCTCATACGGAAGCTCTGTCCGCAAAGCAGCCCTAAGCGGCAACGCGAAATCCGGTATTGCCGGTCGAGCTGTCAGGGTCGTTTCGTGTCCTTGAGTGGACATGATAGCGATTGCAGTAGCTTTCGTGGCACAGATACGATCCGCCACGTTGGACCCGGGCAAAAGAACCCGCGCCCGCATCTTCGTGTCTCTGCGGCTCGCCCGGTGTCCGCAACGGACCAAAGCGGTCTTCAACCCATTCCCAGACATTGCCCGTGGTGTTGTAGAGACCGAAGCCGTTGGAGGCGTAGGCATCCACCGGGGCGGTTCCGACATAACCGTCCTGGGCGGTGTTCGTTTCGGGGAACACGCCTTGCCATGTGTTCATCGCGAATTGTCCGCCCGGCGTCAGTGCGTTGCCCCAGGGAAACTTGGCCTTTGCAAGTCCACCGCGCGCGGCGCGCTCCCACTCGGCTTCCGCCGGCAGCCTAAGCCCGGCCCACCGGCAATACGCCTGGGCGTCGTACCACGTGACGTGAACGACCGGATGCGTCTCCCGGTCGCGCGTCGTGCTGCCCGGACCTTCCGGTCTTTGCCAGCAAGAACCGTCCACCTTGCGCCACCACGGCAGGCCCTGCGGGCTTTGCGGCCAGTGGTGGGGATCGGACAGCAGAAGGTGGAAGACGAACGACCATCCCTCGACCTCGGCGACAGTCCGATACCCCGTCGCCGCGACGAAGTCGGCGTAATCCCGGTTCGTCACGGCAGTGGGTGAAATCCTGAAGGGCGCGATCTTTATGCGACGTCTGGGCGTATCCAGGTCGACGGGATACTGTGATTTCCGGGCGCCGAACTCGAAAAAGCCGCCCGGAATATCGACAAGTCGTCCTAGCAGCGCTTCTCGTGTCGAACCTGAAGCCGGTGCGATACTGTCGACCGCCTCCAGATACTTCCGGTCCCGGTCGGGAAAGGAAGTCCTGCGGCTGTACAGAGAGCAACACCCGGTTGCGCTTTCAGTCATGGACTCTTCCACCGCCTCTCAAGCCCCGGCGTCCGCCCTTGTGGCCGACCATCCCCTGTCCCTCGATGCCCCGAATTATGGGCCACCAAGTGCTTTGTGTTGCGACCGGGATCATTGGTTATGCGTCAGTCGAAGACAAGGCTGGGAAGCGTCAGCGCCAGTGCCGGAACGAAGGTAATCGCCAAAAGCAGAAGGACCATGAGGCCCAGAAACGGCAGAATCCCCCGAATGACTTCCGACACGGGTGCCTTTGACACTCCGGAAAGTACAAAGAGGTTCAGCCCCACCGGCGGCGTCAGCATCGCGATCTCGATGTTGACGACGACGATGATCGCATAGTGCACCGGGTCGATTCCGAACTGGCGAAACAGCGGCAGGACGAGCGGAAGCGTGATCAGCACGATCGACAGTCCTTCGAGCACCGTGCCCAGAAGCAGCATGGCAAGGTTCATCAGGATCAGGAACTGCCAGGCCTTCAGGTCGATCTCGACCACGAAGTCGACCAGCCGGGCGGGCATCCGGGACTCGGTCAGCCAATGTCCGAAAAGGAATGCCGCAACGACGATCATGATGATCGAGGCGGACCTGATCATGGCGATCGACGCGATTGGCAGGATGTCCCGCACGCCGCAGCCACGGTAGATGATCAGGCTGACCAGGATAGACAGAATAGCCGCCAGGGCGGCAGATTCGGATATCGTGGCGTAGCCGCCGTATATGCCGACGAAGATCAGCAGCGGAATTGCCAGGGCCGGAATCGCCTTGATGTTGGCAACAAGGAACGTTTTCAGGGCCGGCGGATCGCTGCGCGGCAGTTTCTTCACGTGTGCATAGAAAAGGATGAAGATCGCGAACAGCATGCCCTGAAGCAGCCCGGGTACGACTCCGGCGAGAAATAGGCGCGGTATCGAGACTTCGGCGATCAGTCCGTAGATGACCAGGATGATCGACGGCGGTATCAGGATGCCAAGGGTGCCCGAGGCGCCGACGACCCCCAGCGCGAAGGGGCGATCATAACCGCGCGCCAGCATCGCGGGCACAAGAATCGTCGCCATGGCCAGCGCCGTCGCGACCGAGGAGCCGGAGACCGCGGCGAAAACGGTGGTCGCGCCGACGCAGGTCAGCGCCAACCCGCCCCGCAGCCAGCCGAGCCAGGCTTCCGCCATGACGATAAGGCTTTTGGCAATGCCGCCCCGATCCATGAACTGAGCGGCAATGACGAAGAAGGGAACGGCGAGGATCGTCTCGCCGTTCAGCTTGTCCACGGTCACCTGTGCGACCGAAATCGCCGGCGTGCCCGACGCCATCAGCAGGACCATGGAAAGCCCGCCCAGGGCTGCGAAGATCGGAATGCCGACGAACAGAAGAGCCAAAAGCGCCAGGAATACCAGCGCTAGCATCAGAAGGCTTTCCGTCCGGGTTCGCCCCGGATCAGCGCGACGAGCTCCAGAAGATAACGGATCGAACACGCGAGCATGGAAACGGGCAGCGCTGCATAGAACCAGGCGGTCGGGATCTGCAGGAAGGACGGCCCGCGCTCATCCCACGCCAGCGCGAATTGCACCACCTTGAAGCCGAACCACGCCAACGCGGCGCAGAAGGCAAGTCCGGCAGCCGCCGCAAGAATGTCCGCCGCATGGCGCATGCGCGGTCCGACCAGCCGAAGGAAGAAATCCGCGCGGACATGCTCCCGTTCGGCCACGGCGCCCGCGGCGGAAATAAGCAGCGCCCAGGCGGTGATGTAGATCGTGACCTCGGTGATCCACCCGCCCGACAGAGGCGACGACATCAGACGCAGGAACATTCCGGCGATGAAAAGCAATATAGCGGTCAGCACCAGAAAACCGCCGATAAGGCTCTCAAGGGACCTCTGCATTGGCTACACTCGCGCTGTTGTCGGGAGGGCGGCCGAAACCGCCCTCTGTTTCCTAGTCATCGATCGCCGCGGCAGCGCGTGCCACGAAAGCCGGATCCATCCTCACCGCTTCGACAATGGAATCCTGTTGCAGGACAAGATTGTCGCGGAACGCGGTCAGCTCGGCCTTGTCGGCCTGAACGGTCTGGATGCCGTTCGCGATATTCTCTTCCCGCGCCTCTTGCTGGCGACGCGCCGCCAACAGGCGTGCATCGTCGACCGTTTCGGCCCAGGTGTTCAGGATGGTCTGTTGAAGATCAGGCTCAAGCTTGTCCCAGGTCGGCTTCCCGATCATCGGAATGTAGACCAGGAATGCGCCTTGCGTATCAATCGCGTATTTCAGACCCGACTCCCACAGCTTGGCGCTGCGGATGGTTTCGTGCGTGGTCATCAGCCCGTCGACGGTTCCCTGCGCAAGGGCAATGGGCACATCGGCGAAGCTGATGTCGATGGATTCGACGCCCATGTTGTCGTAGCGCACTTTCGAGGCCGGGCTGCCGGGCACGCGCAGGCGCAGGCCCTCGAGATCCGAAAGCGACGCGACAGGCGTATCCGATGTAAAAAGCGTGCCGTGGCCGAGGTCGAGGTACTTTCCGATGACCTTCACGTTCAGCTTCGCTTCGATCTCGGCGGTCAGTTCCGCTCCGACAGGTCCGTCCGTGACCTTGTGGATGTCCTCGATCGAGCGGCCATAGAATATCGGCAGGTCCAGAAGGCCGGCGTTGGGCACGACGCTGCTGACGTAGTTGACGATCGGCACACCCATTTCGACCGCCCCCTGCGCCAAGGCCTTGGGAACGTCTGGACCCTTGTACAACTGGCCGGAAGAGAAGACCTGGACATCCAGTTCCCCCTCGGTGCGCTCGGTCAGCCTGTTGACGAATTCCTCAAGCGCAATATTGCGAACGTGGTTAGGGCCGGTGTTCAGGGTGATCCGGAACGGCATGCCTTCGGCATGAGCGGATGACAGGCCCGCAAGCGCGATAGCGGTTGCGACGCCAAGTGTCCTAAGCATCATCATTGTTTCCTCCCAGGGTGCTTCTGTTGTCTTGACAACGGAGGGTAAGTCAGAAAATTTGTCCGGACAACCCAATAAATAATGCAGAGACCAATGCTTCTTCGTAGCCTGCTCTTCCTTCCTGCGATCCGCCTGGAGCGGCTTGAAAAGGCGCTCGCCTCGGGTGCGGACATGATCGTGCTGGACCTTGAGGATGGGGTCGGACCCGAAGACAGGTCAGCCGCGCGACGCGCGCTCGACGATCTCGCAAGATCGGGGATGAAGGCGCAGGCTGACCGGATCGCCGTGCGGATCAACTCGCTCGCGACTGCCGACGGAATCCGCGACTTCGCCATGATGCTGGAGTGGAGCGCCTGGCCAGCCATGCTTGTCGTGCCGAAGGTCGAGGCGGCGGCCGAAGTGCGGCAGGTGGCGGCGCTTGCCTCTGCGAAAGGATCGCCGCTCGCGCTTCTTCTGACACTGGAGACTGCAGCCGGGATCGCCTCTGCCTGCGATATCGCGGCGGCGGCACCTTCGGGTTCCGTTCTTGGATACGGATCGGCCGATCACATGGCGGAAACCGGGGGGACGATGTCCGAGGCATCGCTGGCCTTCGGGCGCGGACAGGTGGTCAACGCGGCGGCAACGCGTCGGCTGTCCGCCGTCGATGGCGTGTGGCTAGATTTCCGCGATACCGCCGGACTGGCTTCCGAGGCAGAACTGGTGAAGTCGATGGGCTTTTCCGGAAAGATCGCCATTCATCCGGATCAGGTGGCACCGATAAACAGTGTCTTCACACCCACACCGGCAGAGGTCACCGACGCGAAGGCGCTTCTGGACGCGGTTGCCTCTGCGGGAAACGGCGCTTTCGCGTTCAACGGAAAAATGGTCGACACGCCTGTACTGGCGCGCGCCAAGAGGATTGTCGAGGCGATGGAAAGGGACGATGAGGCATGACACGGCATCTGAACGGATTGAGGCAAGTGGACACCCAGAGGTTTCGCGAGGATCCCGGTCTGGACTTCGAGGATTTCGAGGTCGGAGACATCTACGAACACTGGCCCGGCCGGACCATCACCGAGACGGACAACGTCTGGTTCACGAACTTGACGATGAACACGCATCCACTGCATTTCGACGTGAATTACGCGTCGCATTCGGAGTTCGGCAAGCCGCTTGTCAACTCGACCCTGACGCTGGCGATCGTCGCGGGCATGACCGTCAGTTCGACAAGCCAGAAGGCCATCGCGAACCTCGGCTGGGAAGAGATCAAGCTGCCCAATCCGGTTTTCGTGGGCGACACGCTTTATGCCGAGACGGAGATTCTCGGCAAACGCGAGTCGAAATCGCGTCCGGGCGCCGGGATCGTCCGTGTCCGGCATTCCGGCAAGAACCAGAATGGCGACTACGTCATGCACATGGTCCGCTCGTTCCTGGCAGCCAAACGGGGGGAATCCTTGGTTGATGCGGTGCGCGACAGGATGCCGTGATGGAGCTTCCGCTTTCCGGTCTCAAGATCCTTTCGGTCGAGCAGTACGGTGCCGGTCCGTTCGGCACGCAGCATCTTGCCGACCTGGGAGCCGAGGTCATCAAGGTCGAGAACCACCGGACCGGCGGCGACTATGCGCGAAAACTGGGACCGTATTTCGCCGAAGGCACCGAAGGCGATGACGGCAGCCTGTTCTTCCAGGCGATCAACCGGAACAAGAAAAGCCTCTCGCTGGACCTCGGCAACCCGGAGGCGCGCCCTGTCTTCGAGCGGCTGGTTTCGGGCGCGGACGCGGTAGCGAACAACCTGCGCGGCGATGTTCCCGCGAAGCTGGGCCTGACCTACGACGCGCTGAAATCGGCGAACCCGGCAATCGTCTGCGCCCATTGTTCGGCCTACGGGCGCGACGGCGAGCGCCGCGACTGGCCGGGCTACGATTTCCTGATGCAGGCCGAAGCAGGCTACTTTCACATGTCGGGCGAACCGGACACGCCGCCCACGCGGATGGGTCTTTCCGTCGTCGACTTCATGTCGGGAACCTACATGGCGCTGGGCCTGGTTTCGGCGGTCATGGCGGCACAGCGAACCGGCGAGGGCAGGGACGTGGATGTCAACCTCTACGACACCGCGCTCTACAACCTCAGCTACCTCAGCGCATGGGCGCTGAACTCCGACTATGATCCGCAACGGATGCCTCGTTCGGGACATGCGACGCTTGTGCCCTGCCAGCTCTACCGGACCGGGGACGGCTGGATCTTCGTCATGTGCAACAAGGAGAGATTCTGGCCGGTTCTTTGCCAGGCGCTGGGACTGTCCGAACTGGTGACGGACCCGCGCTTTGCCACCTATCCACTGCGCGCGCAGAACCGCCTGGAACTGGAACACCTTCTGGATGATGCGTTTTCACGAAACTGCACCCAGGAATGGCTGCGGCGTTTGCGGGCGAAAGTACCGGTCGCTCCGGTCCGCACGCCGCGAGAGGCGCTGACGGATCCGGCCCTCAGATCCTCGGGAGGAATAAGGGCGACGCGGACCACGTCCGGGGCAAGCTTCGATTTGCTTCGCGCGCCCATACAGGCGGGGCAGAACGACAGGGAAGACACGGCCTGTCCCCCTAGCGGACATAATACCTATGAAATTCTTGTCTCAGCGGGTTACTCAGAGGAGGAGATACGGGACTTCCGAAACCGCGGACTGATCTGATGCCCAATGCCAGACCAAAATACAGTCTCATCGCCGACCAGCTGATGCGCGATATCCGCGACAACCGGCTGGCTGTCGGTTCGCTTCTGCCGACGGAAAACGATCTGATGCGTGCCTATGGGGTAAGCCGGCACACTGTCAGGGCGGCAGTCCAGGACCTGAAATCCCGAGGTGTCGTCGCGTCGCGCCAGGGCCAGGGAAGCACCGTGATCTCCGCGACCGGCCAGTCGGCATTCGCCGAGAAGATTCAGTCGATAGACCAGCTCATCGCATTCGGGCAGGAGACGCGTCGTGAGCTGCTGTCCCGCGAAATCGTCGAGGCGGACGAGGAAACCGCGTTGGAGTTCGGGTGCGAGCCGGGACGACGCCTTACCAGGGCAAAGATGCTTCGGCGCTCGTTGGACGGCGATCGGAAGATCGCGCTGGTCACGTTGTGGATGAACGCATTGCTCGACGAGGTCGTTGGAGAACTTGCCGAGGTGCAGCGATCCGCAGCAGAGATCATTCGCGAGAGATTTGGCCTGAACACCAATGTGGTGGAGCAGACGATACACGCCGATCGCCTTGACGACGACACCGCCGCCATACTCGACGCCGATCCCGGCGGTCCGGCTCTGGTCGTCATACGGGCGTACTACGAAAACCGGGGCAGCGAGCCTTTCCTGCTTGCCCGGTCGATTTGCAGGGCCGATGCGTTCCGGGTTGTCTCGACCTTTGTGGCGCCGACCCCCTAGCCTCGGTCGAGCGAGGCCCGCTGGCGCGGGTCCAGAACGTCGCGCAGACCGTCGCCCATAAGGTTCAGACCGAGGACGCCGACCATGATGACCAGTCCGGGGAAGACCGCGATCCACCAGGCTTCCTGGATATAGCTTCTGCCGTCAGCGATGATGTTGCCGAGCGACGGCGCGGGCGGAGGCGGGCCGACGCCGAGGAAGCTGAGGATCGCCTCGGCGATGATCGACACCGCGAAGACGAAAGTAAGCTGCACGATGAGAGGCGACAGCGCATTGGCCAGGATATAGCGAAAGACGATCCTGCCGTGACCTGCACCGATCGCGTGGGCGGCTTCGACGAATTGCATCTTCTTCACGACAAGGACGCTGGCGCGGACGATGCGGGCCGTGCGCGGCGTGAACGTCACGGTCAGCGCGATCACCGCATTGATCTCTGACGGACCCAGCGCCGCCGCAAGGGCAATCGCAAGCAGCACGCCGGGAAAGGCCATCAGCCCGTCCAGCCCGCGCATGATCAGGCCGTCCAGCCAGTTGACATAGCTGGACGCCGTTCCCAGCAGCGTCCCCAGAATTCCGGTCAGCACGACCGTCATCAAACCGATGCGCAGCGAAACGCGGGTGCCATAGACGATCCGGCTGAGGACATCGCGACCGAACCCGTCGGTGCCCAGCCAGTGCTCGGCGGAGGGCGGCGTGAGGATGAACCGGTAGTTGATGTCGGTGGGGCCGTAAGGGGCAAGGAAGCCCGCGAAGATCGCTGTCAGCGCGAAAAGCGCCAGGATCACCGATCCGATCAGAAAGGAACGGTGACCGTAAAGCCGTTTCACGAACTCGATCCGTCGACGGCGCCGGGCTGCCGTAGCCTGCTCGGCGATGGAGAGGCCGGCCATATCCGCTTCAGCGCTCATCCCGCACCCTCGGATCGATCCAGACGTAGATGATGTCCACGAGGATGTTGACGAAGACGAAGACGCAGGCGGTCACCAGCAATCCGCCCTGGATGATCGGGAAATCTCGCCGCTGGATGGCGCCCACGATCAGGCGTCCGACACCGGGCAAAGAGTAGACCATTTCGATCACCACCGCCCCGGAGAGAAGGACACCGGTCAGAACGCCGAAGACCGTGACGATGGGGATCATCGCGTTGCGAAGGGCGTGCACGAAGATCACCGTGCCGGAAGTCATGCCCTTGGCGCGGGCGGTGCGGATGTAGTCCTGGTTCAGCACGTCCAGCATCGCGGAACGTGTCATCCGCGCGATGAACCCCATCTGGGTGACGGCAAGGGTGAAGGCGGGAAGGACCATGCTGCGCATCCAGCCGGCGGGGTCCTCGCTGAAGGGGACGAAGCCGCCCGTCGGCAGCCACCCGAGCCAGACGCCGAAAAAGATGATCAGCACGATTCCGAACCAGAAATCCGGGATCGAAAGCCCGAGAAGCGCGGTTACCATCGCGCCCTGGTCGAAGATGGTGTTGTGCCGGATGGCGGCGAAAATTCCCAAGAGGACGCCCATGACGGTCGCCAGCACCAGCGCAAGTCCGGCAAGCGACAGGGTGACGGGAAGCCGTTCCAGAACCGCATCCGCGACCGATCGGTTCAGCAGGTAGGAATACCCGAGGTCGCCCTTCGCCAGGGCCGCGTACCAGGCAAGCGCGCGCTCCCAGATCGGCCTGTCCAGCCCCAGCCGTTCCCGGATCGCCGCCAGGTCTTCCGGCGTTGCGTCGGTTCCGGCGATTTCGGCCGAGATATCGCCGGGCACAAGCCACATGAGCATGAACGTGACCAGCGAGACGATGAAAAGCACGGGGATCGCCGAGAGAAGTCTGCGGATTATGAAGGCGGTCATTGAGTGGTTCGATCCGGGGTCCGGTTGCAAGTGGTCAACCTGGCGCGGCTGGCCGTCCGGGTTTTATACCATGCGGTGTCTCGAAGCGAACGGAGGCGCCCGGTCGGGGCGCCTCCGCGGGATAGTAGGATCGTTACTCGATCCAGAGGTCGTTGACACGCGGGTAACGGTAGGGCTTGAAACCCTTCACGTTTGACCGCGCCGCCTGCATCAGCCCGGCATCGCCGACTTTGACGACCGCGAACAGTTCGTACATGCGGGCCTGGATTTTCTTGAACGTCTCCTGGCGCGCTTCGACCGTGGCTCCCGAGATCAGCTCCTGATAGAGCGCATCCAACTCGGGGTCCGGCTTGACGAAGTGCGGCCGGGCCGGCGACGTCAAGGTTGCGATCACGCCGACCGGTCCGAGGAAAGGCTCGATGCCCATCTGAAGCGTCCAGCCGTTCCAGCCCTCGTCCTGCATCCGGATATTCAGGGCCGTCGGCCAGTCCACCTGGTTGATCACCGCGTTGATGCCGGCGGCTTTCAGGTTCTCGGCGATCACGACCGCCGATTTGCCGTGCTGCGGGATGGTGCTGTCGGTCAGGATGACGAACTCTTCGCCGTTGTATCCCGCTTCTGCCAGCAGCCCCTTGGCTCGGTCCACATCTGCCAGGTTGTAGTACTCGGCACCGATGTCGCCCGGATCGTAGGTGGAGCCTTCATACTGCCAGCGATGGTTCAACTCGTAGAGCCCCTCGCTGGAGATCGCCATGACCTCTTCCATGTTGATCGCGACCTGAACCGCCTCGCGGAACTTCACGTTGTCCGTCGGCGGCACGTTCAGGTTCATGATGAACGTGGTGAACGCCCAGGGCATGTTCTCGTAAAGGGCAATGTCAGGGTTGGATTCCAGACGCCGCGCGGCCGGAATCGGGAGCTGTTCCAGCATATGGACCTCACCCGCTTCAAGGGCGGCCACCTGGGCACCGGGTTCCGGAATGACGCGGAACGTCACCTTGTCCAGCCAGGCCGTCTTCTTGCCGCCGAAGCCGTCCATGCCGTCATAACGCGTGTCGGCGGTGTAATCTTCGAAGCGTTCGATTGTCACGTGGCTGTCCGGCACGTATTCCACGAACTTGTAGGGGCCGGTTCCGACAAAGCTGTTCTTGCCCGCTTCCGTCTCGCCATCCTCTTCCGGAATGATCACCGCAGGCGCACGCGGCGAAGAGAATGCTTCCAGGAATGTCGGCGTCGCCGTTTCCATGTGGAACGTGACCTCGTAGTCGCCGGTAATCTCGATGTCCTTGACCGGAGCAAGCAGGTTCGCCGTCGCGCCGACCTTGCGATACCGCTCCAGCGATGCCTTGACATCGCGCGC
>CAZRNL010000071.1:0-1830 GCA_964601395.1 uncultured Silicimonas sp.
TGCTGAAAGAATGCACTCTGCCGCTGACCGGCAAGGCCGTCGTCGATCTGATCATCACGAACCTCGGCGTTCTGGAAGTGGGGCACAAGGGACTGCATATTCTCGAGTGTGCAGATGGGGTGACGACGGATCAGATCCGCGCTGCCACCGAAGCGACCATTGTCTGAATTCGGCGTCGATCACGAAGCGTCCGAAACGCGCGGGCGTTACGTGATCAAAGCAAACGGCGAGGAAGCCGAACTGACCTATTCCATCGCATCTCCGACATTGGTGATTGCCGATCATACTGGCGTTCCGGACAGTATGCGGGGTGCCGGCGCAGGCAAGGCTCTGTTCGAAGCACTGGTCGCCGATGCCCGGAGCAGAGGGTTCCGGATCGTTCCGCTTTACCCCTTTGTCAACTCGATGCGCCGACGTCACCCGGACTGGGCAGATGTGTTCAACACATGACAGTTGGCCATCCGAAAAATGTCAGCAGATAGTCGCAAAGACTGTTCATAATATCGAAACAAAACCATATTATTGCCCAATTCTGTCGTTAATCGACAGCCAATGGCTATGAATACTTCGCCAAATTCCCCTCGTGTTACCAGCGCCGCGGCATCGTCGCGGCGCTGGCGCGATTTAGCCCTGCTTGCCGGGCTTGTCCTTCTGGTCCTCGTTGGTCTGATGGGGCTGGCTGCTGCAACTGGATGGGAAGAAACAGTCGCCGCTCTGAAAAGTCTTACGGCGAGCGAGATGGGCGCCCTGCTCGCGCTCAGCCTCGCGAACTATGGCCTGAGAGGCGTTCGCTGGCATTTCTTTGCCCTTCGCCTGGGCCTGAAGACGGGACTGGTACAGAACATTCGACATTTCATCGGCGGATTTGCCATGTCGGTAACGCCGGGTCGGGTTGGTGAACTGGTCCGTATGCGATGGATCAGTCGCGAAACAGGCTGGTCCTTCGAGCGTACTGCGCCTTTGGTGCTGGTCGATCGCGCCGCAGACCTTTCTGCAATGGCGATCCTTCTGGCCATGTCGCTGGCCCTGTCCACGACAGGCATGGCCGGAGGAACGCCGGTTGCCGTTCTGGCTCTGGTCGCTGCATTCGTCGCGACCAGGCCGGCGCTTCTGAAGATGGCGGGCGACTTCGGGCACCGATTATCGCGCGGACGCATGCCGCGCTTGTTCGTTCGGGTGAGGCGCGCGTCCCGTTCGCTGGAGGCGTTCACGGATCCTGGCATGCTTCTGGCCGCGGGCGCACTGGGCGTCGTCGGCTGGTTTGCCGAAGGCTATGCCTTCCATCTTCTACTGGTATGGATGGGCACGGATATCGGTCTCTGGACTGCCGTCGGAATCTTCATATTTGCGACGCTCGCAGGCGGCCTGACGGGCGCGCCGGGCGGTCTGGGCGGTGCCGAGGCCGCCATGGTCGCACTTCTCGCGATTCAGGGCGTACCCCTTGAAATAGCAGTGCCGGCCACTCTCATAATCCGTGTGACCACCCTCTGGTTCGCGATCCTGATCGGACTGGTCGTGTTTCCTTTCGCCGAAAAACAATCGAAAAAGGCCAAAGATGAGCTGGAAATCCGTTGACTATACCGGCTGGGGCCGGGTCCTGAACGCAAGTGGCGAAATGGCCCGCCCCGAGCGCGCATCCGCGCTTCGGAACCTGGTATCTGAGACACCGGCTCCCGCCATCGGCAAGCGCCGCAGCTATGGCGACGCCTGCCTGAACAGCGGTGGACGGGTCATCGACATGACACGTATGGACCGCGTGATGTCCTTCGATGCGTCAACCGGCATCGTCGAGGTCGAGGCGGGGCTCGAGATAGGGCAACTGTTGAAGGT
>CAZRNL010000071.1:1840-10971 GCA_964601395.1 uncultured Silicimonas sp.
GTCGATTGCGGCGGACTTCGTTCTTCTGTCGGTTGGGGTCAGGCCGACGCTCGCGCTCGCGAAAGAGGCGGGGCTCGAGATCGGGCAACTGTTGAAGGTCTTCGCACCGAAAGGCTGGTTGCCCCCCGTGATGCCCGGCACGGGGTTTGCGACAATCGGCGGCGCGATAGCGATGGACGTCCATGGCAAGAACCATCACGGCGCTGGCTCGTTCGGCTGCCACGTCGAAGCGATTACACTGATGACGCCCAAGGGCGACAAGACGATCACACCGACGAAGAACAAGGAACTGTTCAAGGCCACCGTCGGGGGACTGGGCCAGACCGGCCCGATTCTGTCGGCCGCCGTCAGGATGAAGAAAGCCAAAGGTGACGTCATGGTCGTGACCGAGCGTCGTGTCGATGGCTGGGACGAGTTCCTGGCTGTTCTCGATGCTTCCGAGGCGACCTATACCGTCGGCTGGATCGACGCCACGGCGCGCGGCGCTTCACTGGGGCGCGGCATCTTGGAAGAAGCTGAAACCGGTGGTGGCCTCGTGCCTCCCGCAAAACGCGGCAAGAGCATTCCACTCGATGCGCCGGGATTCACCCTGTCGCCCCCAGTGGTTCGGACCTTCAACGCGGCCTATTGGCGTCGCGTCCCCGATCGTGGGCGTACGGTCGTCAAACCCATCGACGACTTCTTCTTCCCGCTGGACAAGGTACGGAACTGGAACCGCCTCTATGGAAAGGCCGGATTCCATCAGTTCCAATGCGTCGTGCCAGTCGAAGCCGCCGACAGTCTGCGACAGATGCTTGAGCGTATTGCCGGGTCCGGCCTGGCATCTCCGCTTGCGGTCCTCAAGCGCATGGGACCGGGTCGCGCAGGATACATGTCGTTTCCGATGGAGGGCTACACGCTGGCCATTGATTTTCCCAACCGTCCGGCGGCCGAACGCCTGATCCGCGACCTGGAGCACAGAACCGCCGATGCGGGCGGCCGGGTCTATTTTGCAAAGGACGCGCTTTCCGGCCCCGACAACGTCACCGCCATGTACCCCGAGCACGGCGCATGGCTTAAGACAGTCAACAAAGCCGATCCGGACGGCGCCTATGTGACCGACCTTGTCCGGCGTCTGCAATTGAGGGCCAACAGATGACAACGACATGGATCATACTCGGCGGCACCTCGACCATCGCGCGTGCCTTTGCGCGAAAAGCCGCTGAACGCGGCGAAGGCGTTATCCTGGCCGGACGGGACATGGACGATCTGACGGCCACGTCTACCGACTGCGGCCTGCGGGGCTCTCCCCTGGCGGAGGCTATGGCCTTCGACGCACGAAATGCAGCGACATTCCAAAAGATCATTGCACGCGCCGAAACCATCCACGGCGGCTTCAGCGTCGCCGTCTTTGTCGGATCGATGCCGACACAGGAAGAAATCGATACCGATCCCGCATTGGTTGACGGCACGATCATGGACAATTTCACCGGGCCTGCACGTTTCCTGACCGCCATTGCTCCGTTGCTTGAAGAACAGGGCTCCGGCACCATTGTAGGAGTGGGATCCGTCGCCGGCGACCGCGGACGGCTTGGCAACTATGTCTATGGGGCCGCGAAGGCCGGATTTCACGCCTACCTTTCGGGCCTCAGGAATCGCCTGGGTCGCTCGGGCGTGCATGTCGTGACGGTAAAACCCGGTACTGTGGATACCGCGATGACCTGGGGGCTCGACAAACTGCCGTTCCTCGCGCAGCCCGAGAAGATCGCCGACGACATTTTCCGGGCCGTGGACAGGAAAAAGAACGTGATCTACTCGCCGATCATCTGGTGGCCGGTGATGACCATTATCCGGCTGATCCCGGAACCGATTTTCAAGAAGATGCAGATCTGAGCGGAACAGCGGCTACCTAGTTGCCGCTTGCCACGCGCGGCCCGACGAAGACACAGCCATCGGTGATCAATTCCGGAGGCGTCAGGCACAGGCCTCGCGCCACGTTCCACGCCGCAAGCACCTTCGGGACATAGGCGCGCGTTTCCGCGAAGGGTGGCACACCCTTATGCTTGGCAACTGCCCCCTCGCCCGCATTGTAGCCCGCCAGGGCCAAGACCGGATCGCGGCCGAACTCTTTCAGAAGCCAGTCGAGATAGGTCACTCCGCCCCGAATGTTCTGCCTGGGGTCGTTGCTGTCGCTGACGCCGAAACGCCGTGCGGTGGCGGGCATGAGTTGCATCAGCCCCTGCGCACCGGCATGGCTGACCGCAGTCGGGCGACCGGCACTTTCAATCGCGATCACAGCAAGCACGAGTGCCGGCGACACGTCCGTTCCGATCGTGGCCGTCAGGATATCGACGCCGTGGGCATCCGAGATCCGCTGCAGCGTCTGAAGGCGCGGCGATCCGATGCGCGCCGCTCCTTGCCGGATAGCAGCGAGGGCATCCTGGAACCGCCTGCCCGCATCAACTCCGATAGCTGGGGAAACGGCTTCCCAGTACCAGTCGAAATCGGTCGGTGCCGCGGGAATCGATCCGGCAGGCAGCTGGAACGCGGCCTCGGGTCTTGGGTCGCCTGGTCGACGAGGGTCTCCGCCCGGCGTCAGCCGGTAGATCTCGGCGTCGGGGTCGATCTGCACGGTTATACGCTTGGCAGCGCCCGTCCCCGGGACGCCCATACGTTTGAATGTGAAATCGCCGCCCACCCTCTCCGTCTGATCTGTCTGATCCGTCTGCGCAGTCGCAGGGACGACGCCGCAGGCAAGTGCCTGAAGCGCGATGAATCCGGCGACTGTCAGCTTTCCGATCATGCGACGACTGCTCAACCTTAACTCTCTCGCAAGGAATCTCTCAAAAATCGGGTCCAAGAACCATACCGAATGCGGCGTATTGTTTACGGCGTGCCAAAAGTGACGCGAAAACTGCAGCATTACGCATTGATCCGGATACATGAAAAACGAAATATATCTTAAAATCAACATGTTAAAAAAAACATGCCACGCCAGAAAGAGTTACGAAATTGTACTAGGCACGCCAAACTCTCGCCCAATTTGGAAGTGCATATGTCCCCATGCCTCGGCGGCAACGGATTAACCAACAGGTCATCCGCTCGATCGTCCAGGCAGATTGAAACTGAGCGTGCTTATGGAGGGACACATGAAACTGTTCAACGCTTTTCTTAACGACGAATCCGGTGCCGTCACGGTCGACTGGGTTGTTCTGACTGCTGCTATCGTTGGCCTCGGCATCGCCGTGCTGACCTCGGTCTCTGGTGGTACGACCACTCTGGCTGACGCCGTCTCGAGCCACATGGCTTCCCAGTCGGTTGGCAACGCCAGCGCACCGGGCTGAGCCTGACGCAAACAAAAGAGGTCGCGTCCGTCGCGGCCTTTTTCAGGATTGGCGTGGGGCTCCGAAAGGGTTCCACGCCAGTGCCGTCTACAATGCATCGATTGTCATCGTCGTCGGCAAAAATGCGAGGTCGCTTTAACGATCGCGCTGACACGTTGGAGGTGAAGATGCTTCGGTTTGACAATTTTCTGAATGACGAGGACGGGGCTGTAACCGTCGATTGGGTCGTCCTGACAGCAGCCATAGTAGGTCTGGGTTTCGCTGTGATCTCGACAGTTGCCGGTGGTGCCCTGGATCAATCCACCGGGCTTGGCGCGCATCTTGGGGCCAGAAGCGTTGGAACGCCATCAGGCTGAATCTGATACTGGCAACATTGCACGACTTGACCCTGTTCCATCCACGCTTTCGCCACAATCGGGCATCATAGCGAAGAGTATGTGAATCAGGCGCCCAGCTCTGGCAGCGCCCAAGCCTGCAAACGAGAGAGGAAAAGTCATGCGTTTGGTGTTCGGAATTGTCCTGCTTTTCGGAATCGGTCTCGCCGGTTCGGCAGTATATCTTGCCAAGGACTACATCGGGCAGCAGCAGGCACAGCTTGCCGAGGCGGAAAGAGCCAAGGATTCAATCGTGCCGACGGTCGACGTCTATATCGTCAACAAGCAACTGAGATACGGTCAACGCCTGACGATCGACGATGTCTCGAAAGTTCGTTGGCCCGAGAATGCGGTTCCTGAAGGTTCGTTCACGTCTGAAGAGCAGCTTTTCCCGAAAGGAACGGACGTTCTGCGGTCGGTCCTGCGTACCATGGAACCGAACGAAGCTGTCATGGCCGTGAAAGTTACCGAGCCCGGAACCGACGCCGGCGTTTCGTCACGTCTCAGCGCAGGCATGCGTGCTTTCGCCATTCGCACGGACGTCACGTCCGGTGTTTCAGGTTTTCTGCGTCCGGGTGACCGCGTCGACGTCTACTGGACCGGACAGGTCGGACAGGGTCGCGATCTGACGAAACTCATCCAGGCCGGCATCAAGATCATCGCGATCGACCAGTCTGCCGACGAAGACCGCAATAGCCCGATCGTTGCGCGTACTGTGACAGTCGAGGTCAGCCCGACGCAGGTTGCCAACCTTGCCCAGGCCCAATCTTCCGGCCGCCTTTCCCTGTCGCTAGTCGGAGCAGACGACGTGACGGTATCCAGTGCCGTCGAAGTCAATCTCGGCGATGTGCTTGGCATCACGGAAGAGCTGGTAGTCGAAGCACCCAAGGAAGAGAAGTGTTACGTTCGCCGGCGCTCGGGCGAAGAGATCACCTCGGTCGAAATCCCCTGCACGGACTGAACGCACTGCGAATCGCCATAATTATTGTTGCCTAGCGCGCCACCATATCCGGTGGCGCGTCTTTTATGTGACGCTACTCCTGCCATTGTGTTGCACCTGATCCACATCAGGTTCCTCATTCAAAGTCCTGATTGTTGCAAATAATCGCCCACTCGCGCATCGTCCGCGCTATAAGGGCATCGAGACCCGACAACTGAGGCGTGATCGGAAAGGCAGGTCACATGACAATCGATATATTCTTTAAGGCGGCGCTTTTGGGGGCCGCAGTAGCAGTTTCGGCTGTTTCCCAAAGCGGGGCGCAGTCACTGACGGTGATGCAGGGGGAAGTATCTACCGCTCTTCAGGTTCCTATGAACCGCGCAGTTGTCGTCGAGGCAGAGAACCCCTTTGCCGAACTATCCATCGCAAACCCCGGCATCGCGGACATCTCCACGCTGTCGGATCGCACGATCTACGTGCTCGGCAAGGCTCCGGGACGCACCACACTGACTCTTCTTGGTCCGGACGGTCGTCTGATCACCAACGTCGAGGTTCAGGTGACCCCTGACATCGCCGAGTTCAAGGAACGGCTTCAGCAAATCCTTCCGGGAGAAGCAGTAGAAGTTCGCACCGCGAATGATGGCATCGTTCTCTCGGGCGTCGTGTCCTCGATCGAAAAGCTCGATCGCGCACTCGATCTCGCGAATCGGTATGCACCAGACCGCGTATCGAACCTGATGCTTGTCGGTGGCACCCAGCAGGTCATGCTGAAAGTGCGCTTCGCGGAAGTGCAGCGCTCGGTCCTCAAGAACCTGTCTGCAGGCCTCAATATCGTACAGGCCGGGTCCGACGCGGCAATCTCGGCCGCTGCGGGTTCGGGACAGTTGGTCCCTGGCACTGCAATCGGCTCGGCCGCATCGACGCAGTTGAACCTCAACAGCGCTGCTGCAGGTCAGTTCGGTATCGGCTTCGACATCGGCAGCGTTGGCTTCGGTGTTTTGCTTGAAGCGCTTGAAACCAAGGACATGGTCCGCACCCTTGCAGAACCGAACCTTGTGGCACTGTCCGGACAGGAAGCAAGCTTCCTCGCCGGTGGCGAATATCCGATCCCGGTCGTCGATGAAGATGGCGGCGTCGTGGTCGAATACAAGCCTTTCGGTGTCCAGTTGAGCTTCACGCCGCGTGTGGTCGATGGCCGCCGCATCAACCTTGAACTCAACGCAGCGGTGTCGGCGATTGACGGCCAGACAACCATCACCAACGCCGGCTTCTCGATCAGCGGTTTCACCCGCCGTGAGACGAAGACGACGGTCGAGATGATGGACGGTCAGAGCTTTGCAATCGCAGGACTTCTGCAGGACGACTTCAACGACTCAGTCAGCCAGGTTCCTTGGCTGGGCGATGTACCGATCCTTGGTGCTCTGTTCCGGTCCTCGAACTACCAGCGCAGCCAGTCCGAGCTTGTGGTGATCATCACACCGCACCTCGTCACCCCAACTCGCGGAGAAGCGCTTGCGCTGCCGACCGACCGGGTGCGTCCGCCGACCGAGGCCGAGCTGTTCCTCTTCGGAACGACTTCGCGTCCCGCCGGTGCTCCGAGGTCTGGCCCTGCCGCGGAAGTGGCAAAGCAGGACTTCACCGGTTCCTATGGCTACGTGATGGAGTGAGACAAATGAGCTTCAAGATCAAAACCCTGATGGTCGGAGCCGGTGCGCTTGCTCTGACAGCCTGTGGTGAAGGCCACGTCGGCAAATTCTGGTACCAGGAAGCTGGTTCCTTCATTGATGAAGGCGGCTTCGGCAACCCCACCATGACCAACCTGCTCGCCCAGATGTGCGCAGGACAGGCAAAGGGCTATATCGTGCCCGAGCCGCTGGTCGTGCTCGATCCCAAATCCGCTCCGCGGAACCCGGCCTACTACCGCGGCCAGGTTCAGTGCTCGGGACACCTGAACGGCAAGTACGCCGAGGTTATCTTTCAGGAGTACATCTCGAGCGCGAGACCGACACCGGCGGTTCAGTCGGGTGGCCTCGGAGCGATCGAAGGTGCCGGCGGCGGCTAACAGGCAACCAAGAATACTCAATTGCGAGGGGCGGCCACTGGCCGCCCTTTTGCTTTTCAAACCGTCCCTATTTACCGAATAATTGCGGGTTTTTAGCCTCAATGTCGCCAACATTGCCGGTCACTTTCCATCGGTGAGGCGAATTGTGACCGGGAATCGGAACTCTTCGTCTTCGCCGGATTGGAATGCCCCGTTCAGTCGGGGGGGCCGGGAACGGAAGGACGTGAGGGTATGACGAGCAACGCGGCATTACAGGACGAGCCAGCACCGATCGTGGCATGCACGGTCAGTCGGGATGTCCAGAATTTTGACCTTCTGATTGAAGACATGGAAGCTGAATGTGGCGAGGCCTGGGGTGACCTGTCGCTTGCCGACGCGAGCGTATTCCTGGATCAGCCCGAGGCCGAGACGCTGGAATTTCTGGTGTTGGCCATCGACCAGGAAGATGAGGCCGATATCGATCCGATCACCGATCTGGTCAAACGAGCGGCTCAACAGAACGTAAAGACTTTCATCGTGGCGGAGGAAGTCAGCCCGCTGGTTCTGCACAAGCTTCTGAAACTCGGCGCCGAAGAGTTCATGCCCTATCCGCTTCCCGATGGCGCGTTGCACGACGCGTTGGACAGGATGCGGAACAAGGCCACGCAGGCCGAGCTGATCGATGCGAACCTCAAGACGAAGATCAAGGCGACGGGTGACCGGGACGGAGTGGTCATCCCCGTGCAGGGTCTCGCAGGTGGTACGGGCTCGACAACCTTTGCGGTCAATCTCGCTTGGGAACTGGCCAACGTCGACAAGGGTGACGCAGGCCTTCGCGTCTGCATCCTTGATCTGGATCTGCAGTTCGGTTCGATCGCGACCTATCTTGATCTGCCGCGCCGGGAATCGGTTTTCGAATTGCTTCAGGACACCGCGTCGATGGACAGCGAAAGCTTCATGCAGGCGCTGCTGACATTCAATGACAAGCTTCAGGTTCTGACAGCGCCTGGCGAACTGATCCCGCTCGACATCATCAACCAGCAGGACGTCCAGCGGATCATCGACGTGGCCCGCACGAACTTCGACTATGTCATCATCGACATGCCGACGTCCTTCGTGACGTGGACCGAAACCATACTGAGCGCAGCGCACATCTTTTTCGCGATGACCGAACTCGACATGCGCTCGGCCCAGAACACCTTGCGCGTCATTCGTGCGCTCAAGGGCGAGGACCTGCCCTACCAGAAACTCCGCTATGTCCTGAACCGGGCACCGGGATTCACCGATCTGAACGGCAAGAGCCGCGTCAAGCGGATGGCGGAAAGTCTGGACATCAAGATCGAGGTCCTGATGCCTGATGGTGGCAAGCAGGTCATCCAGTCAAACGATCACGGTGTTCCGCTGAGCGAGATCGCCGCCAAGAATCCCCTGCGCAAGGAAATTCAGAAACTTGCGCAATCCGTCCATGAAACCAACGTCGCAGCCGTCGAAGGCGCCTGATTGACCAAGGAGCAGCAATTTGTTCTCGAAGTATAAAAAAGGCGGTCCGGGCGAGACACCCGGCGCACCGGAACTCAAGTCCATCCCGGGCGGCAACGCCAATCCCGGATCGCGGACCAATTCGGCCCCTGGATCGCAGGGAGCGTTGGTTCCGGATCCGACCGGCTCCCGCCGCCAGGTCAGCCGTATGCCGGCACAGCCCGCGCCGGTCGACAAGGAACGCAAGCGGAAAGAGCGTCTGGGTGAAATCAAGCTCGAGCTTCACAAGCGCCTGCTGGACAACCTCAATCTCAGCGCGTTGGAAACCGCAACCGAAGCAGACCTCCGCGCCGAGATTGTCGCGATCTCCGGCGAGGCTCTCGACGAGATGGGCGTTGTCCTCAACCGTGAGGAACGCCAGACCCTCAACCAGGATCTCTATGATGAAGTGACGGGCCTCGGTCCGCTCGAGCCGCTTCTGAAAGACGACACCATCAACGATATCCTTGTGAACGGCCCGCAGCAGGTGTTCGTCGAACGCGCCGGCAAACTGACGCTGACCGACACGACGTTCAAGGATGAGCGTCACCTCTTGCGGATCATCGACAAGATTGTGTCGGCCGTGGGTCGCCGCGTCGATGAATCGAACCCATATGTCGACGCCCGTCTTGCCGATGGCTCGCGCTTCAACGCAATGGTCCCGCCAATCGCCGTCGACGGATCTCTTGTCTCGATTCGTAAGTTCAAGAAGGAAAAGTTGGCGGTCGACGATCTGGTCAACTTCGGTGCCTTCACGGAAGAGATGGCCGCCTATCTTCAAGCGGCGGTTGCGACGCGGCTCAATATCATCGTCTCCGGCGGTACCGGCTCGGGAAAGACAACGACACTGAATGCGCTGTCGTCCTTCATCGACGACTCCGAGCGTATCCTGACGATCGAGGACACGGCGGAACTTCAGCTTCAGCAGACCCACG
>CAZRNL010000072.1:0-10867 GCA_964601395.1 uncultured Silicimonas sp.
TAAAGCGTTAATATACCTCGATGAAATCGTTCCCCCGTGTTGCCGAGCTTGCGCTTTCGACAACACGGGGGGAACGTTTTGCGGACAAGCCGCGCCACGGTTTGCAAGTCTGCAAACAAAGAAATCGGGTCTGCCGCTGGCAGACGCATCTCATGTCTGGAAACACAGGTTTCCAGCTTCCGTGTTGCAGCATTCACATGCTGCCTCATTTTTCCCGCCTTCGAAGGAAGGCGGGATGCCTCACGGCGCAAGAGCGGTGCACCGCTCTGCCGGATTCAGAGCAAAGGCTCGCGTCAGCGGCATCGATCACAAACAAGTTCGATTGTGTCTTAGGTGCGGGGCTATGGTGGCATGCGTGGCCGGTGCCATCGCATGAATCCGAGTTGTGTTCATGCCTGGCTGAAGATCCCGCCAAGCAAGCGGTGGGCAAATCAGAATGGCCGCTCAGATCACTGCCTGATTAACTTCCATCAGTGACATTGCCGAAGATCAGCCTTCCACGGTTCAATCCGGGAAGTCCATCTCAAAGATGTGGCATTGATTGCAACTCAACTGGAATTCTTGATGCTCTGAATGACAGTCGCTACATGGAACCTCGCCCATGTGCGAATGATGAGGATTGGGAACCACATCTGCCGTCAGCTTCGCCACCGCGTCATAGCTTTCATGACAGGCCAGACATTGCTCCATCGGCGGCACTACAGAAAAATCGAGTTCCGCGCCGTGACAGGCTGTGCACTCGATTCCGAATGTCTGATGCCGCTGCTTGAACTCTTCAGCCGCAGCAGAACGCAACACAAGCGCATCAAGCGTGGCCTCAGAGGAATCCTGCAGATCTTCCGTGCTACCCCAACTGATC
Organism: uncultured Silicimonas sp.; assembly: GCA_964601395.1. Taxonomy (GTDB): domain Bacteria; phylum Pseudomonadota; class Alphaproteobacteria; order Rhodobacterales; family Rhodobacteraceae; genus JAVJUV01. The sequence goes on from CAZRNL010000072.1 coordinate 860, forward strand.
ACGAAACTAGTCATAATCAGTATTGCCAATGCAGCGATCCATCGCATGCTAAAGCCTCTACAACAGGTTCATGGACTAGTTCTGAAATGCCGGGACGGAAAGCTCCGCCCCGGCATGTTTCACCTACCAAGTGGTGAGCGCGCCGACATGTCTTCCGGCAATGCGGCCCATGGCAAAACAATCGCCAATGGCGGTGCCGCTTAGGGGATAGAGGAACGAAATGCAGAAAGACGACGCACTGCCGGCGGCATAGAGGCGGGAGATCGGCGAGCCCATGGTGTCGATTACGCGCGCGCTAGTGTCTATGCGTGGCCCGCCACCAGTTGCCCAAAGACCAGGATAGGCCTTGACTGCATAGTACTTCGGGCCTTCCAACGCTTTTAATCCCAAGGTGCGCCCGAACTCCGAATCACTGCCAGCTTCAACATCGTTGTTGTAGCGTTGAAGGGTCGCCTCCAACACGGCCGTATCGACGTCCATCATGGCAGCAAGTTCAGAGATGGACTCGCCTTCTAGCACCCATCCTTTGGCGATCTCCTCGGAGTTATCGGCGCTCCATTGGAAGACAGGCTCGCCAATCGGATTGGGTAGCCCTACCGGGCCTGCCATTCGGGCAGTTTCGTCGAAGACCACCCAACACGGATTGCGCGGGTAGCCGCCCGTCGCCGCGTCGAAATAGGTCAGTGACTTTGCCACGGCATCGTAATTGAGTGACTCATCGATGAAGCGGCGTCCGTGCTGGTCGACCATTATCATGGTTCTCGCCGCCGCAGCCAACTGGATTGACGAGGGATAGGCAACAGGCACTCCGTCGAACTTGTGACAGACATTTGCCGCAGTGCTTGTCAGTCGCGCCAGTTCGGCCCCAGCCTTGCTAGCCAGTTTTATCGCATCACCGGTATCGCCCGGATGACCAACTGAATAGAAGGGATAGGTGCGCAGGTAGTTCTGCTTTAACTTTTCATCATGATCGAATCCACCTGTGGTCAGAATGACGCCCTTTGCGGCGCGGATCGATACACGATTGTCGCCTTCACCCGCAATGACTCCCAAGACTTCGGAACCGATTGTCCCATCCTCGCGAGTGACATCTCGGGTTACCAATTCCGTGCCTGAAACGTTGTAGACAACCTCAATGCCACGTGAGGATACGCCTTGGTCCAGAACATTCCATAGTCCCACGCCCGTGGAGTTCGGACGAGGTTGGAACGTCTGATAGTCCTCAGCGCCAGGTACGTCGTACCAGCCTCTCAGTGTTGCAAAGGGATCGCCGCCCAGTTCGCCGATCCATGCCGCATTATGCTGTGCTTCTTCCGCCCATGCCGTGAGGCTTTCACGATCCACATCATAGTGGTGACCATCTGCTGCGCGGGCACAATACATCAGATAGTCAACCGCTCCCTCAACAGAGCGTGGGCTGACGAAAAAGCCACCCGAATATCTGGTAGACCCGCCGCCACTTTCAGTTTTTTCGACGATCAATACACTTGCACCTGCATCGTGCGCGGTGATCGCTGCAGCGGCACCAGCGCCGCCATATCCGACGATGACGACGTCAAACTCGCGATCCCATTGCAGCTCATTTGCAGCGGCCGGTTGTGTGTTCGCTACCAATACGGATGCTCCGGCACCAACTCCCACGGCAGTCAGAAAACCTCGGCGATTCAATTCCTTACTCGTCATAGCTTTTCTCCAGTTGTGCGCTAGCGTCGATCATTAGATCTGGACGCTGGCTTGACCCCCCAAGCCTTGACCCAAGTATGATTTCATTTCCAATTCATTGTCTCATTGATCGAGATCAATCAATCATCAAGCACGGGCGGTTATGATGTCACTGATCGGTGTGGGGAGTGTGTTGTCAGAACCGTGGATTATTCGCATGTGTGAAAAGCATTCAATTTGAAGACTTGCCCCGCATGTTGATGCTCGAGAGTTAACTTGGAGAATGAAATTCAAGTTTCGGAAAGGCTTCGACATTATCATAGGCGGCGCCCCTGAGCAGGTGCTGCATGACGGTCGAGCCGTGTCCTCCCTTGCGATTCTCGGTCGAGACTTTCCCGGCATTCGTCCCGATTTTCGCGTAGCCGAGGGTGATTGGGTTCGCACCGGTCAGCTGTTGTTCGTCGATCGTAAGCGACCTCGCATATGTTTCACAGCACCAGCGGCGGGAAGGGTGAACCGGATCATTGTTGGTCGCCGCCGCATGCTCGACAGTCTCGTGATCGGGATCGACGCGGACGAATTCGAAACCTTCAAGTGGTCGTGCGGGGCAAGTGATCGCCAATCCGTGGCTGAAGTTCTCTTAGCAAGCGGGATGTGGACCTCCTTTCGGAGGCGGCCTTTCGACGGGATTCCAGACCCCGATACGGTGCCCGAGGCGATTTTCGTGACGGCGATGGCAACTGATCCGCTGGCCGCCGACGCTGCGGTCGTGCTTGAGCCTCATATGGAGCAATTCCAGCGCGGACTTGACGCGCTGACGTTTTTGACGGATGGCGCAGTCTTCGTCTGCCAGGCTCCCGGACCTGATCTTGCGGCGGGCAATGAGCGGATTCGAATCGTGACCTTCGCCGGGCCACATCCGGCCGGACTTCCTGGAACGCACATTCATCACCTTATGCCGGCGTCGGCCAAACGAACTGTCTGGCATATCGGCTATCAGGATGTGGCCGCCATAGGCTATCTCCTCGAAACCGGGCGGCTCTGGACCGAGAGCACAGTTGCGCTTGGCGGGCCCGGCATTCGCCGCCCAAGGCTGATCAGAACGCGATCCGGCGCCAGCCTCGAAGACCTTGTTGCTGGCGAGATATCGGAATACCCGGTGCAACTCGTGTCGGGCTCGGTGCTGTCAGGCCGGGAATCCACCTGGCTCGGTCGCTACCATACGCAGGTGACGGCCCTACAGGGCGGTCGCATGGTTTACCCAAGGTCGTTTCCCCGTTGGGGCCTTGGGTGGTTGCCCCCTGCAGCCACCAGTCCGACAATACCCATTGAATCCCTGGATTCGGCGATGCCGCTCGACATCCTGCCCGTGCCGCTAATGCGTGCACTCAGTATTGGCGATATCGAAAGCGCAGAACGTCTGGGCTGCCTCGAATTGGTCGAGGAGGACGTGGCACTGCTTTCCTGGCTTTGCCCCGGCCGGACCAACTACGGCGCCCTACTCCGGAAAACGCTCGAAGAACTCCGAGGTGACCAGCCATGACAGAGCTAGCGCATGACGCACCGCTTCTGGCAGGTCCGTGGGACCATAATCGGGTCACTTTCGTTACTCTTGCGGCGCTCACACCGGCACTGGGTGTAACCATATACCAGAATCCGGCCGGTCTCCTGACGGTGCTCGCGACTTCAATGTTTATCGCATTGGCCTGGAGCCTGCTTTTCGCGCACCTTAGGCAAACGACGTTAAGGTGGGACTGGATCATCACCGCCGTAACCTATGCGGTTCTGGTGCCCGCCGGAGTGCCGATGTGGCAACAGGCGTTTGCGCTCTCCTTCGGTGTGGTTGTCGGCGACCAGATATTCGGAGGCCGTGGCCGGAACATCCTTCATCCGACGGTAGTTGCGCTTGCATTCCTGATGTTCTCCTTTCCGGGCAATTTTTACCGTGGCGACGAGTTCGCGTTGGCCGTCGCCACCACTGCGGGCGGGCTTCTTCTGGTCGGTGTGCGGCTCGTATCATGGCGTGTTGTGGTCGCCATCGCGATCGGCTTGGCGGTCAGCTTGGCGGTTGCAGGCACGATCGGCGAGTGGAGCCAGGTTCTCACCGGCGCTGTTGTGTTCGGTGCCGCATTTCTGATCGCCGATCCGGTGGCGGCTGCTTCAACGAATGCTGGTCGATGGGCCTATGGTCTGCTGGCGGGCATGCTGGTCGTGGTGTTCGGCGAGGCTGGCGGCGACCCTGGCTCAGTGCGGGCTATCATCTTTGCCGCGCTGGTGGCCGGAATATTTGCCCCGATGATCGACCAGGCTGTCATCTGGCTCAACCTGCGGCGGAGGATGCACCGTGACTGATGTCAATCCGCTCACACTGTGGAGGCGCTTCCTCGCGCTACCAAACGAGAACCGCGCCAAAACGCTCGGCGTTGCCTTTCTGGTCGCCACTATCTGCGCGTTAGCGGTTTCGGTGACCGCCGTCGCCTTGCGGCCGCTGCACGAGGCGAACCTGCTACGCGAACGCGAAGCGCGCATGTCCGAGATGGTAGCGGCGCTTCCGGGCATGGCTGACATCCTGCGCGAAACCGGCGCGGATACGCTCGACACCGTAATCGTTGACCTCGGCAGCGGTGACTTGGCGGACTCAATCGACCCGGCGCAGTTCGATTACGAAGCCGCACAAACTGCGACCGGCATGAGTACGCCCATTCCCGAAAGCATCGACATAGCGGAAATCGGCCAGCGTCCCGACTACGCACCCGCGCACATGTTGCGCGATGGCGAACAGCTCGTCCTTGTTGTCTTTCCGGTCTACGGAGCCGGATACCAGTCGACCATTCGTGCTTATCTGGCGCTTGAAGGCGATCTCAATACCATCGCGGCACTTGTCATCTACGAACAGGCCGAGACGCCCGGCCTCGGCACACGCATCACCGATCCGGGCTGGCTCGAGCAATGGCAAGGCAAGCTGATCGCCGATGAAACCGGAACCGTGCGTATCTCGGCGGCCAAAGGCGAATCAGAAGGCATGTTCGAGGTCGATGCGATCAGCGGCGCGACGCGCTCCAGCATGGGCGTGTCAAACCTCGTGCGGTTCTGGTTGGGTAATTATGGTTTCGGACCGTTTCTCGATCGGTTGAGAGCGAAGGAGGGAGAACCATGACTGGCGGCACTCTGCGCCATCTGACCGCGCCAATCATAGATAACAACCCCGTCACGTTACAGATTCTCGGAATTTGCTCTGCATTGGCAGTTACCACTTCGCTTGCGACATCCCTGACGATGAGCGCCGCGCTCACTGCCGTGCTTGGCGCATCCAGCCTGGTGATTAGCACCATTCGTCGGCATCTCCCGTCGTCCATCCGCCTTGTCTTGCAGATCACCATCATTGCATCGCTGGTGATTGTCGCCGACCAGATACTGCGGGCATACGCTTTCGAGATGAGCCAGAGGTTGTCGATCTTTGTCGGGCTGATTGTCACCAATTGCCTGGTGCTGGGTCGGGCGGAAGGATTTGCGATGCAAAATCCACCTTGGCCCAGCTTCCTCGACGGCATCGGTAACGGCCTTGGATACAGTTTGATCCTGATAATCGTGGGCAGTATCCGCGAACTGTTCGGCACCGGCAATCTGCTGGGTTACTCCATATTGCAGACGATCGAATCCGGCGGATGGTTCCAGCCGCTCGGACTCATGCTGTTGGCGCCGAGCGCCTTCTTTATCATCGGCTTCCTGATCTGGGCGCTCCGCAGCCTGAAGCCCGCACAGGTCGAACAGGCGGAATTCGCGATCCGCGAACCTCAGGGGAAGGGCCAGCCATGAGCGACCTGTTCTTCCGTTCGATCTTTGAGGAGAATCTGGCGCTCGCCTTCTTCCTTGGCGTCTGCACGTTTCTGGCAGTCTCCAAGCGGGTAGAGACGGCCGTCGGACTGGGTGTCGCCATCATTGTCGTGCAGGGGATCACTGTTCCAGTTAACCACTTGATCTTCAATGGATTGCTGGTTGAGGGTGCCTGGGCATGGATGGGTTTGCCGGAAATTGACCTAACCTTCTTGAAACTGATCTGCTTCATCGGCGTCATTGCTGCGATCGTGCAGATTCTTGAAATGACACTCGACCGGTTCGTGCCGGCGTTGCATCGCGCGCTCGGGATCTTCCTACCGCTCATCACCGTGAACTGCGCAATCCTGGGCGGCAGCCTGTTCATGGTAGAGCGCAGATACAGTTTTGCCGAGAGCGTGGTCTATGGCGTCGGCAGTGGTGTCGGATGGGCTCTCGCCATCATCGCTTTCGCGGCGATCCGCGAACGCCTGCGCTATTCCGACGTTCCGGAAGGCCTGCGCGGCCTGGGGATCGCCTTCATCGTCACCGGCCTGATGTCCATGGGGTTTTCTGCTTTCGCCGGGGTGAAACTGCTATGATAGAGATAGCATTTGGAAGCGCGGTCTTTGTAGCTATCGTACTGGCTCTGTCAGTCGCGGTGCTGCTCGCACGGGCGCTCCTTATGCCGGGTGGCGTCGGCGTTGTGACCGTGAATGGCAGCAAGGATCTTCGCGCGAAGCTGGGTGAGAAGCTGCTCGCCACCCTCCTTGAAGGTGGAATAGCGGTTCCCTCCGCCTGCGCGGGAGCCGGCACCTGCGGCCAGTGCCGTGTAAAGGTCGTGCAAGGCGGTGGAGACATCCTTCCGAACGAGAAGGCACTGTTCTCCCGCCGCGAGATCGCCGAGGGCGCTCGGCTGGCGTGTCAGGTCGCAGTGCGCGGCGATGTGGCGGTCTGTGTGCCCGACGCAATGCTTAACGCGATTGAATGGAACTGCAGCGTGGTATCCAGCAGAACCGTGGCGCCGCTGATTCGCGAACTGGTCCTTAAGCTTCCGGCAGGCGAGGCCCTCGATTTCGTGCCGGGGTCATTCATTCAGGTGACTGCGCCGCCCTATTCCCTTGCTTATTCCGACTACGATATTGCTTCGGAGCATCAGGCGGAGTGGAAGCGCCAAGGTCTGCGCAGCCTGCGCTCAAGCAGCCCCGAACTGGTATCGCGAGCATATTCCATTGCCAATACACCTGAGGTCCGTCCCGGCCATATCGTGCTGCTTGTCCGCCTGGCATTACCGCCGCCCGACAAACCGGATGTGTCTCCCGGAATCGTATCGTCCTGGCTGTTCGGCTTGCGCGAGGGCGATGCTGTGGCAGTTTCGGGTCCATACGGCGAATTTGCAGCGCGCGAGACGGAACGGGAAATGGTGTTCGTAGGAGGCGGCGTTGGCATGGCCCCGCTGAGGGCAATCATTACCCATCAACTACAACACATCGGCACCAAACGTAAGATCAGCTTCTGGTATGGCGCGCGCTCGCAAGTCGACCTGTTCTATCGAGATGAGTTTGACCGGCTTCAGGCTGAGCATGATAACTTTTCATGGACAGTGGCGTTGTCAGACCCTTCACCGCAGGGGCGCTGGTCGGGCGAGACAGGGTTTATACACGACGTCGTCCAAAGGCGCTTCCTGAAGAATCATCCGGCACCAGAGACATGCGAATACTATTTGTGCGGACCTCCCCTGATGATCAAGTCCGTCTTGACAATACTGGACGACTGCGGAGTGGATCCGGAAACAATTTTTAACGACGATTTCGGGAGCTAGACGATGAGATTGACGCGACGCAGCTTGCTCACTGGTGCCGGAAGCTTGGTCGTGGCATACCCACTGCGCGGGGCCGCGTTGGAAGCTCAAGTGATAGAAGGGCCGGCTTTCGGTGCATCATGGCGGGCCGTCGTTCAAACAGACATCGATCCGGGGGCCTTGCACGCAGCCTTGGAGGAAGTAGTGGCTTCGATCGATGCAACCATGTCACCATTTCGGGCCGACTCCGAAATCGCGCAGTTCAATGAAAGCGACACAATCGACTGGTTCACGCTTTCGTCGGAAACCTGGAAAGTCGTCGCGCATGCGCTCGACATGGCGCAGGCGACCGCCGGGGCGTTCGATCCGACTGTGGGAGGTATGGTCGGCCAATTCGGCTTCGGCCCGATCCTGCGCCGGTCCGAGGGGGACCATACGGCCATCGAATTGCGCCCCGGCTCGGTCAGGAAGGCGTTGCCCAATTTATCGCTCGACCTGTGCGGTATTGCCAAGGGTTATGCACTCGACAGAATGGTGGCCAAGATCGAGGCATTCGGCGTGCAGGACTTCATGGTCGAAGTAGGCGGCGAGGTCTCGGCACGCGGCTATCATCCCTCGGGCAGAGCATGGCGGATTGGCATCGAAGGAACGGAACCGGGCGCAGTCGAAGTCCAGTGCGCCGTGGCGCTGGTCGGCGAGGCACTCGCCACGTCGGGTGACCGCGTCAACAGCTATGTGTCCGGTGGCCGACGGTACAGCCACCTGATAGACCCACATCTGCGGGCGCCCGCGGATCCGGCCCTTGCATCCGTATCGGTACTGGCCCCGACGGCGATGCGCGCGGACGCGCTCGCCACCGCATTGTTTGCGATGGGGCACGAAAGAGGCCCCGATTTTGCTAGGGTCAACGATCTGCCCGCACTGTTCTTGGTTCGCGGCACGACCAGTATGCGGGAAATCGAGACGGGCGGGTTTAATGCCCGTGTTTTGAAATAGGCGAGTCAGATGGAAACGATGATTCTTTCTCTGGGACTGATAATGCTGTCAATTGTCGGGCTGGGTATTGGTGTCATCCTGGGGCGCCCGCCGATCAAGGGTTCATGCGGCGGACTGTCCTGCATTAAGGGCACAGATTGCGCCGGTTGCAAGCGGCGGCATTCACAGGATGTGCGATCATGACGGTACAGCCGAAGATATCCGACTACATGGCAACCGATCTGGTTACACTCTCGCCCGATACCGAATTGATCCATGCCATGAGACTGCTTCTCGAGACGGGAATCTCGGGTGCTCCGGTCGTTGATGCTCAAGGACATCTGGTCGGCATGCTGTCCAAGAAGGATTGCCTGAAGGTTGCCTTGAGCGCGGCCTACTTCCAGGAATGGGGAGGAGCAGTTCGCGACTACATGACAACCCCTGTCGAAACGCTTGACGAGAATCTCGATATTGTCGCAGCAGCGAAACAATTTCTGGCAAGCCCTTTCCGAAGGTTTCCGGTTCTCCGCGAAGGACGCCTTGTTGGCCAGATCAGCCGCGCCGATCTGCTTCGGGCCTTGGTGGAAAACTGGCGCTGACATGCTTCGACGGATTTGATTGATCAGCATCAATGCACATCAACGGCGACTTCCGTAGCTTGGTATTGTTTCGCAAACAAGATAGGAGGTAAACGATGGCAATGGTTTCGGGAAAGGTCGCACTCGTGACCGGAGCAGGTGCAGGCATCGGTCGTGCAACAGCGCAAAAGTTCGCGCAGGAGGGCGCGAAGGTAGTGGTATCTGATGTGGATTCCGAGGCTGGCGAGGAAACGGTCGTCATAATCCAAAAAGAAGGTGGCGAGGCGACATTTATAAAGGCCGACGTATCATCAGCGTCCCAAGTTGATGCATTGGTCCGCAAGACGGTCGAAACCTACGGACGCTTGGATTGCGCATGCAACAACGCAGGGATCGAAGGCGAGGTCGTTCCGCTGACAGACCAGCCGGATGAAAACTATGACGCCATCATGAGCATCAATGCGAAAGGCACGTTTCTGTGCCTGAAGGCGGAGATAAAGCAGATGGTAAAGGATGGTGGCGGCGCGATCGTGAACCTCGCCTCTGTCGCCGGTCTGATCGGTTTCCCTGGATTGTCTCCCTATGTCGCTTCAAAACACGCGGTTAACGGACTAACAAAGAACGCTGCACTTGAATATGGAAAGCAGGGAGTGCGCGTGAACTCTATCTGCCCAGGTGGCATCGATACCCGCATGCTCGACTCGTTGGCGGAGCAGGCCAGTGGCGGGACGCAATCCACGCATGAAATGATGGACCCGTTGCATCCCATCGGTCGCATCGGAACACCTGAAGAAGTGGCCGAACTGATCGTGTGGTTATGTTCGCCACGCGCATCGTTTGTTACGGGCGCCAACATCCCCGTCGATGGCGGCTACGTCGCGCAATAGCGTCAGCAGTAGGGAAGTGTGTGCAGGCAGTGATCAAAGCTGAGCTCAGGGAACGGCTTTAGCGAGAGTTCACTGTATTCCGAGTCCTCGCCGACCCCGCTTCCAGCTGTCTAGGCAGGGTTGGGTCGTGACTGCAATGCTGACCGGTACTGCTGCAATGAACACCCATTGCAGCGTCTCGAGAAACGGAACCCAGATTCTACCCAAGGTAAATTGCCTTCTGTTTCTAATTGGCATTTTGGTAGCGGAGGAGGGACTCGAACCCCCGACACGCGGATTATGATTCCGCTGC
>CAZRNL010000073.1:0-10825 GCA_964601395.1 uncultured Silicimonas sp.
GCACGTGTGGCCCTGACGCTGGCGATGCGAGACTCGGGCGATGTCCTTTCCTGGGGCGAGGGCGCACCGGTCATCGACAAGCATTCGACAGGCGGGATCGGAGACTGCGTGTCGCTTTTGCTGGCGCCACTTCTGGCTGTCGCCGGCGCGCGCGTGCCGATGATCTCGGGCAGGGGGCTTGGTCACACCGGTGGTACGCTGGACAAGCTCGAGGCGATCCAGGGTGTGTCCACCGACGTGGACGAGGCCGCGCTAAGGCGCATGGTGTCCGACACGGGCGTCGCCATCGTCTCGGCGTCGGGCCGGATAGCACCCGCGGACAAGCGCCTTTACGCAATCCGCGACGTGACCGGAACCGTTGAAAGCGTCGACCTGATCACCGCCTCGATCCTGTCGAAGAAGCTCGCCGCGGGACTTCAGGCACTGATCCTGGATGTGAAGGTGGGGTCCGGCGCATTCATGCGGACCCATGAAGACGCTCGCAGGCTGGCCGAGGCTCTTGTGCAAACGTCGAATGGTGCGGGTTGCCGGACGGCAGCGCTGATCACCGACATGAACCAGCCCCTTGCTCCAGCGGCCGGGAATGCGCTGGAGGTTGCCGAGGTGATGGAGGCGCTGACCGAACCCAGGAACTCGCGGCTTGTAGAACTGACGCTGACGCTTGGCGCCGAGTTGCTTGTGCTCGCCGGATTGGACCGCGAACCGGAGGCGGCCGCGGTAAAGCTGCGCGACGCACTGCAATCGGGCGAGGCTGCAAGGGTCTTTGATGAGATGATCGCGGCGCTGGGCGGCCCGAAGCAGTTCAGTGCCGACTGGCGGAGGATTCTGCCCGAAGCCAACGTCATCCGCGAGATACCGGCACCGAGATCGGGAAAGCTTTCCGTGCTTGATGGTCACGCTATTGGACTGGCTGTCGTGAGGATGGGTGGTGGACGCCTGAAAGGTGGCGACCGGATCGATCCGTCGGTCGGCTTTTCGGATATTGCGACGCTGGGAACCGACTTGGCGAAGGGCCAGCCGTTGGCGCGGCTTCACGCCGCCAGCGGCAAGGCGGCGGACGCGGCGGAACAAGCGTTCCTGGCCGCCGTCACGATAAGCGACGCGGCAGAGGTGCCGCCGCTTGTGTATGACAGGGTAGTCTGACATGCCGCGCGCCTTCCTTGTCGTTCTTGACAGCGTGGGTGCGGGCGGAGCGCCGGATGCTGACGGCTATTTTAACGGCACGCGACCCGATACAGGCGCAAACACTCTGGGCCATATTGCTGCCGCCTGTGTCGAAGGGGCGGCCGAGGAGGGCAGGAGCGGGCCGCTGAACATGCCCAACCTTGGACGACTTGGGCTGGGCGCCGCGGTAAGGCTGGCCTCGGGCGATGAAGTGCCGGGACTGCCGGAGGGCGGCGAAGGGATCTGGGGCGCGGCCACCGAAATCTCGAAGGGCAAGGATACGCCCTCGGGGCATTGGGAGCTGGCGGGCGTTCCGGTGCCCTGGGACTGGCACTATTTTCCGAACCACGACCCCGCGTTTCCGTCCGATCTTATGGCACTCGTGGCGCGACTAGCCGGGACGGATGGTACGCTCGGCAACGTCCATGCCTCAGGCACCGCAATCATCGACGACCTTGGCGAAGAGCATCTCAGAACCGGCTGGCCGATTTGCTATACCTCCGTCGACAGCGTGTTCCAGATCGCCGCGCACGAAGAGGCGTTTGGGCTCGATCGATTGCTGGAGCTATGCCGCGACCTTGCGCCGACGCTGCACGCGATGAAGGTCGGCCGCGTCATCGCTCGGCCCTTTGTGGGAAAACAAGGCGAATTCAGGCGCACGCCAAATCGCAAGGATTTCGCCATCGAACCGCCCGCTCCAACGCTGTGCGACTGGGTGAGCGAGGCTGGCGGCAAGGTTCATGCCGTCGGCAAGATTGGCGATATCTTCTCGATGAAGGGCATCGACGAGGTGGCAAAGGGCTCCGACGCCGACCTGATGGAACACCTCGTCCGGCTGATCGCCGAGGCTGACGACGGCAGCCTGACCTTCGCGAATTTCGTCGAATTCGATAGCAATTTCGGCCACCGTCGCGATGTCTCGGGCTATGCCAGGGCGCTAGAGTGGTTCGACTCTCAGGTCCCGCGACTGCTGGACAGTCTGAAAGGCGATGACCTGATCCTTTTCACCGCGGACCACGGCAACGATCCGACATGGTCCGGCACCGACCACACCCGCGAGCGTGTTCCGGTGGTAGGTCAGGGTGGCGGACGGCGCGAGATCGGGCTTGTCGGCTTTGCGGATGTCGGCGCGTCGGTCGCGGCCCACCTCGGTGTCGCATCTCGGGGTCCGGGAAGGAGTTTTCTGTGAGTCTCTCCGACCGTCCCAAGATCGAATTGCACCTGCACCACGAGGGTGCAGCGCCGCCGTCGTTCATTCGCGGACTGGCGGCAGAGAAGAAGGTCGATCTCTCGGGCATCTTCGACGAGCGTGGAGCTTACAAATACAAGGACTTCTGGGACTTTCTCAGGGTGTATGAAGCTGCCACCTCGGTTCTGACGACTCCCGACGACTACCGCCGCCTCACCCTCGCGGTTCTGGAGGAGAGTGCCGCTTCGGGTGTGATCTATTCCGAGACATTTCTTTCGCCCGACTTTTGCGGAGGCCGCGATATCGGGGCATGGCGCGAATATCTGGCGGCCATACGCGAAGCCGCGGATGAGGCCGAGGCCAGGGATGGAATCGTTTTGCGCGGTATAGTCACCTGCATACGGCATTTCGGTCCTGAGAAGGCGCGCGAGACCGCTCTTTGTGCCGCCGAGACCGCCGACGACTGGATTGTCGGCTTCGGGATCGCGGGCGACGAGAAGTCCGGCAAGCCCAAGGACTTCGCGTGGTCCTTCGACTGCGCGCGAGAGGCCGGTTTGCGGTTGACCGCCCACGCCGGGGAATGGGGCGGTCCGGACAGCATTCGCGACGTTCTGGACGATCTGGGTGTCGAGCGCATCGGGCACGGTGTCCGCGCCATTGAGGATCTGGCGCTCGTGGACCGGCTTGCCGAAGACGGCATCGTGCTGGAGGTCTGTCCGGGCTCCAACGTGGCGCTTGGCCTCTATCCCGACTGGCGGGCCCACCCCATACATCGCCTGCGAGAAAGGGGCGTGAAGGTTACCGTTTCGACCGACGATCCGCCGTTCTTCCACACCACCATGAACCGCGAGTACGATCGTCTGGCCGACGCGTTCGAATGGGACGACGGCGTCTTCGACGACCTGGCGCGCACTTCTGTCGAAGCGGCGTTCTGCGATTCACGCACCAAAGTCAGAATATTGAAAAGACTGGAGGAAAAATGACCCAGCACCTAACCGTCGTCGATCACCCGCTTGTGCAGCACAAGCTGACCCTGATGCGGGACAAAGACACCTCCACCGCCGGGTTCCGCCAGCTTCTGCGTGAGATCAGTCATCTTCTGGCCTATGAGGTGACGCGCGAGTTGCCGATGACGACGAAGTGGATAGAGACGCCGCTGACCGAAATGAAGGCCCCCGTGCTCGACGGTCGCAAGCTGGCGCTGGTCTCGATCCTGCGCGCCGGCAACGGTCTTCTTGACGGGATGCTGGATCTGATCCCTTCGGCGCGGGTCGGGTTCATCGGTCTGTATCGTGACGAGAAGACGCTTCAGCCGGTGCAATACTACAGCAAGTTGCCGGGCGAATTGTCCGAACGCATGGTGATTGCCGTCGATCCGATGCTGGCAACCGGAAACAGTTCGGCCGCCGCCATTGACCTGATCAAGAAGGCCGGTGCGACCGACATCCGCTTTCTGTGTCTTCTGGCCGCGCCCGAGGGCGTTGCCCGCATGAAGGAAGCGCACCCGGACGTACCCGTCGTCACGGCAGCACTGGACGAGAAACTCAACGACAAAGGGTACATCGTCCCTGGGTTGGGCGATGCGGGTGACAGGATGTTCGGCACGAAGTAGCGGCGTCGAATCACTTTACAGAACGCAACCTGCCCGTCAGTCTCCGATGGTCTGCCAAGACCTGGGGGTGGGTCGTGAAACACGTGTCGGGGCTGTCTGCGGCCACGTTTCTTTTATTCTGTCTTCCGGTTGCGGCATCAGGGGTTCACTCTGACGTGCCGCCCTTGGGCTATTCGCACACGACCTTCGTCGACAGCAGGGGATGCGTCTTCACGCGTTCCACTATCGGTGACTGGAAGGTCTGGGTGCAAAGGATGGACGTCGACCGCAAGCCGGTCTGCGACCATGAGCCGACCCGGTTTCCGCAGCCTGTCCCAACGCAGGATCCGCCCGCGCGGACCTGATCATCCTTCGCAGATGCGCTGCAGCGCGATCCAGTCACCGTCACCAAGAAGGGGCGCCGACTCGGATGAGCCCTCGCTGGCCTCGATGAGGGGCAGAGTGCTTTCCCCTGATATATCAATTGCATAGGCGTAGGGTGCGGACAGTACCCCTTTGGCTTGCATCTGCCCAATCAATGCCGCATCCGACACTGCTGCCGGTTTCGAGGCAATCACCAGTTCCGCGTGCTGTCGCAGGGGCTCGTCCGCAAGGCGGCCGGTTGTCAGAAGCCGCAGCGCGGCGCCAAGTCCCGCATCGGACAAGAGGCTTTCGAGCGGGTCATGTGCCTTGCGGCGGATATCTTCGGCCAGAAGGTATCCGGCGAGTACTTCCGGCGTTTCGTGATCCTCCACCACGTTGTGCCCGATCAGAATCGTCCCCCCCGGAAGATGCGCCGTCTCGGCCAGTGCAGAGGACAGAACCGTCAGGTGTGTGCCTCCATCAGGAAACAGCCGTTCCTCGAGCTTTCCCAAGGCACGAAGCCCGGCAGGTTCAGCGCAAGGCGCGCCGGTGACACGCCGGATCTCGTCCATCATCCGGACGCTGATCTCGCCTCGCGCCTCCTCCGGGACCAGCGAAGTGGTGTAGCGGATGATCGCGCCCGGCAACCAGACGATAGCGGCCAGAAGCACAGCGAGGATCGTCGCGATCTGCCCGGCGCCCCGAAGGCGCCCAGGGCGCGGACCGCCGCGATGGATGGCCCTGAGCACTGCATCTATCCCGGCCATCATTTCGGGGTCGGACAGTTCCAGCGATTCAGGATTGTCCTCTCCCGGAGCGTAAAGCGCCGGCGCGTCGCCGGGGTTGAGGCGCTGAATGGCGGGAAGGGACCAGTGGCTCAAGATCTCGCCGTTCGGTGCAGAAATGGTCAGCGTCGCGTCTCCGATTGCGACGATCACGTCCCGCCGCTGCGCCTCGGGCGCCGGGCGCCACAGGCCCTCCGCCTCAAGGCGCTGATATTTCGCCAGAACCGTCACCCGCCGTACCGCCCCGCCCCTCGTTTTCTGTTTGTCGCGACACTAGACCAAGGAGTCCCGCCCGACAATTGGCACGCGGTCCGGTCGATCCGCTTGCGCCAGAGCGCGCCAGAGCGTAGCACGGAAAACGTCACACTGCGGGAAAACGTCATGGCGGACGATCCGAAAACACTTGTCTCGACCGACTGGCTTGAAGAACACCTGAGAGACCCAGATCTGCGGATATTCGATGCGTCGTGGTACCTGCCCGACATGAAGCGGAACGCGCGGGCAGAGTACGACGCGGCCCATATTCCGGGCGCGCGTTTTTTCGACATCGATGAGATTTCGGATCAACGCTCCCAATTGCCGCACATGGTGCCGCCGCCGGAGAAGTTCATCAGCAGAATGCGCGCGATGGGCGTTGGAGATGGTCATCAGGTCGTTGTCTACGACGGGGCCGGCCTGTTCAGTGCGGCCCGTGTCTGGTGGTTGTTCCGGCTCATGGGCAAGTCCGACATCGCCGTGCTGGATGGCGGTTTCACCAAGTGGCGGGCCGAGGGACGCGAGATCGAGGACATGCCGCCGGTCATGCGCGACCGACACATCACCGTGTCGCGCCAGAACCATCTGATCAAGGATGTCACGCAAGTTGCAGCCGCGTCGAAGCTGAAGGACCACGAGATCGTCGATGCCCGCGCTCCGGGGCGTTTCCGCGGGCAGGAAGTGGAACCCCGCGAAGGGTTGAGATCAGGTCATATTCCGGGCTCGCGAAATGTGCATTACCGGACGCTGCTAAACGTCGATGGCACCATGAAGTCGCCCGAACTTCTGAAGAAGGCATTTGCGGCATCCGATGTCGATCTTGCCAAGCCTGTCATCACCACCTGCGGGTCCGGCGTCACCGCTGCGATCCTTTCGCTGGCTCTGGAGAGGATCGGGCACCGAGATCATTCGCTCTATGATGGCTCTTGGTCCGAATGGGGCATGTACAACGACCTGAAAGTCGAGGCGGGATGACGGTCCAGAAGGCCGGAACGAAAGTCGACTACACGATAACGTGGCTGGAGATGACCGCGCGCCCGTCGTTCGATTGGCCGCATTTGCCTGTGGGAGCCACCGCTGCCCTGCTCAAGGCCGACAAACCTCCGGTCTGGTGGTTCCTGGCGCTCTACGACGCGGTCGGGCGCGACTATGCCTGGGAAGACATCCACAAGCGCGAACATGCTGAGTTGGAGGGCTGGCTGCACAAGGATGCGGTGTCGCTTTACACGCTGCTCGACCATGGCTGGCCGCAGGGTTTCTTCCTGATCGAGCGGCAGGAGGCGGGCGTCATCGATCTGGCATATTTCGGGATGGTGCCGGAAGTGGTGGGCCGCGGGCTGGGGAGCTGGCTAATGAAGACCGCGATCTTGACCGCGTGGGACCAGCCGGGCGCGACGAAAGTGACCGTCAACACCTGCACGCTCGATCATCCGCGCGCGCTTGCGCTTTATCAGAAAAACGGGTTCACCCCGGTGCGGCGCGAGGATAAATCGCGAATCCTTGCCCGTGACCGTGACCTGACCCGCATCCCAGATTAGGGGACCGACATGCTGACCGATCTGAAACCCCAACCTGCCGACAAGATCCTGCAACTCATGCAGATGTTTCGCGAGGATCCGCGCTCCGACAAGATCGACCTTGGCGTCGGCGTCTACAAGAACGCCGAGGGAGTGACGCCGGTCATGCGGGCTGTCAAGGCGGCCGAGCGGCGACTGGTGGAGACGCAGGAGACCAAGGCCTATACCGGCCTGGCGGGTGATCCGGCCTTTGCCGCCGCGATGCGGGGACTGATCCTGGGCGGTGCTGCGGATGCCGGGCGCGTCGCCGCGGTCGCCACGCCGGGCGGTACCGGCGCAATCCGGCAGGGGCTGGAATTGATGCAATACGCCGACCGCGCGGCCTCGATCTGGCTATCGCTGCCGACGTGGCCCAACCATCCGTCAATCGTGAAGTATCTGGGTATCCAGATGCGGGAATATCGGTACTTCGACGATGTGACGCGGGGCGTCGATTTCGACGGTATGATGGCGGACCTGCAAGGTGTGAAACGGGGTGATCTGGTCCTGCTGCACGGCTGCTGCCACAACCCGACAGGCGCAAACCTGACGCAGGAACAATGGGGCGTCGTGGCGGACCATCTGGAGAAGACCGGGGCGATCCCGTTCGTGGATATCGCCTACCAGGGGTTCGGCGACGGGCTTGACGAAGACGGCTACGGCGCACGGCTTCTGGCGAGCCGTTTGCCAGAGGTGATCATCGCGGCGAGTTGCTCGAAAAACTTCGGCGTGTACCGGGAGCGGACCGGGCTGTTGATGGCCATCGCGCCGGACGCGAAGTCGAAGTGCGAAGCCCAGTTGACGCTTAACTTCTTGAACAGGCAGAACTATTCCTTCCCTCCGGATCACGGCGCGCGGGTCGTGCAGATGATCCTGGACGACGCCGACCTGCGAACGGATTAGCAGAACGAACTGGAGGACGTGCGTCTGGGCATGCTGAAACTGCGCGAGCATCTAGCGCGGGAACTTCGGAACCGGACCAACTCGGACCGCTTCGATTTCATCGCGGAGCACCGGGGAATGTTCAGCCGGATCGGTGCCACGCCGGAGCAGGTGGCGGCGCTGCGCGAGACGCATGGCATCTACATGGTGGGCGATAGCCGGATGAATATCGCAGGGCTGAACGACGCGACCGTGCCGATTTTGGCCGCGGCCGTCGTGGCGGTTGGCGTCTGAAAAAGCCGACGTTTTCCGGGGTCGATGCAACGTCGGTATCACGTCGGTATTACGTCGGTATTGCGTCGGTGGCCCGGGGCGTGCGCTTCGGCGGGGCGCATGATGGCTGCGCGTCTCACGAAGGAGCGCGGTGCGAGTGAAACCTGTCCGTTCGTCAGGGAGGCGACGCATCCAGGATACTTGCCATCCCGTCCACGCAAGCGAAGGCGCGGGGAGTCCTCTAAGGCGCGAGAAGTGGGTCAGACGGCCGCCGATCTTGCTCCACCCGGACCGCGCAACTTCCACCGCAACGTTGCGACGACCAGCAGGTTCAGGGCACCCGCCAGAGCGGCTATCGCGTAGGCGGCGGCGTAGTCGTTCGTCATGTCATAGAGATACCCGCCGAGGAACCCTCCGTTGGCGTGCCCGAACCAGCCGAACATGGTGACGACACCCATGGCGAAGCCACGTCTTGCAGGTGGGGTGTGAGCCGCGACGGTGGCAAGCACGCCCGTCATGACGCCGGCATACCCGAACCCGTAGATCGGGGCATAAAGGTAGAAGGCGGTCAGGTCGTCGATCTGAATGAAGCCGTAGATCATCAGCGTCATCCACGCAGTCGCGGTCATGTATGCAGGGATGGCTCCGATCATGTCGGCCAGCTTGCCGAAGGCGACACGTCCGAGAATGCCCACCATGAGCATCAGGAAGATGACGCCGCCCGCCTGATCGGCTGAATACCCGTGTCCCTGGACATGGGGAACGAGGTGCATGAGGGGTACGGACATGCACGTGCAGCAGAGGAAAATGGCGACGCACAGCATCGGAACCACCAGCCTGATCGGGGGGTAGTCCTTTTCGCCGACCGATAGCCTCTGCCCGTCTCGGGCGAGTTCCACGGGTCTCAACAAGGTTGCAAGAGGGACGAGCACCACGAGCATCAGGACTCCGGTGACCGCAAGCGCGCCGGCAACGCCAATCGTGGTGATCAGGATCGCCGAACCGAACGGCACGAAGCCTTGTCCAAGGGCCTGGCCCGCGGACGCAATGCCGATCGCAAGTCCGGCCCCGACCGGGAACCACTTGCCAACGAGCGACATGATCGGAGCGAATATACCGGCCGCGCCAAAGAACCCGGCAATAAACATCAACGTGTAGTACTGCCAGAGTTCATCTGCCAAGGCCGCGGTGAGGTAAGAAACGCCCATGACTAGGCTTCCGGCCAAAACCACCCTCCGCGTTCCGAACCGGTCCGCAATGCTTCCCATCATGAGGCCGCCAAGCGCCAATCCCATGATCCCGGAGACATTGATCAGCGAGATATCCGCGCGGTCCCACCCGTGCATCTCTTCCAGAGGCACGACATAAGCCGACATGCCGTTGACGATGGAGCCCAGGGCGAGGGCGAGGATCAGGGCAGAGGCCGAGACGATGGCCCAGCGATATCGGTGCGATTCTTGCATTGCACACGTCCCCTTTCCACCACGATAGCGCGATTCGGCGAGGTCAGCGACATTCACGAGACTCGCCGCCGCGCAGGGTGAAAATGCGCTGCGTGTCCTGCGCAGGCGGTGCAACCCTTTCCGCCGCTGAACGCGTCCCGACCTACGACCGCGCAAGCATTGGCAAGATCAAGCCCCATTCGGTTTCTTGCGGCGGACCCGACTGCTGGAAACCGAGCTTCTTGTAGACGGCGATTGCCCTTTGATTGTCTGGATGTGGATCGGTCGCAATCACCGGCGCGCCTTTACGAAACAGAACCTGCATTCTCGCCCCGATGAACGCTGACCCGTGGCCGACACCGACCATTTCAGGGTCTCCGATATACTGGTCAATTCCCCGCGAACCTTCGGGAAGGCCGGCGAAGTGGTGGCTTGCCCATCCGTGCACCGAATAATCCTGCATGAACGCGAAGGGCCGCTCTGCGTGGGAGACGATCCAGCGCACCACCTTGGGATCAACCAGGTCTTCCGCGCCGAATGGCTCATCGGAGTCCCACCATTCACGGACATGCGCGCGCGATTGCCACGCCTCCAGCAAAGGGAGATCTTCCAAGGTTACTCTGCGAAAACTGTATTGGTTGGTTGTCTTCATAACGTCAATTCACCGGATCATCCGACGATGGGTACCGGCCCGGAGGGGTCGCACGGTGCGCGGCACCAATTCGCGGTTGGGAGATTACCGTGCATCCCGCTAGTGTCGGCGGTGCGGACTTTCCCGTCGTTCAGCTTCGGGCTAACTATGCGCACATGAAACACAGCAAACTCCACGGCATTGCCCACAATTTTGCAGATTCCCTTGCAGGAGGATTGAGTTTTGTAGTGCCAGGTCATGCAATTCTCACGCAAGTTTTTGCGGAAGCTGCGGCGAACAAGAACGGTTACATCATCGCAGATTTTTTAACGGGGAAAGCAATGGGAGCTCATCCCGGCGGAGAACTTGAACACGCTTTGCCGTTGTTTACAAACGCGTTCTCCGAATTTTGCGCGAAGCATGGTGTTGAGTTTTCCGACTATACCGCTTTCTTGGTTCGCTTTGTTGCAGGCAACGGTGGCAATAGTTACGTCATCACAGTTCAGGATCGTAACGGACGTCGATCCTCGCGCGAATATGTTGGACGCGCGGGAAAACGCTCAGAGACTCTGGATGAACTTGGAAGGCGTCGTCCGAAAATACTCTATGCACCTTTGGACTGAGCAATCCGGTAGGTTTGGGCTCCAAAGCCGCCGTTCATCCTGCCCTGAACCAACGGTCCTGCACACCCCAA
>CAZRNL010000074.1:0-10510 GCA_964601395.1 uncultured Silicimonas sp.
AAGGAGCGGGCGACGGCGCAGGGTTTCGGCGGCGAGATCGTGGCGCTGACGGGCGATGCGATCCGGCCCGAGCACTGGGATGCGTTCTGGCGTTTCTACCAGGACACGGGTGCGCGCAAGTGGGGCACGCCCTACCTGACGCGGCGCTTCTTCGAGATCGCGCACGAGACGCTCCGCGACGACATTCTGCTGGTGCTGGCGCTGCGCGACCGGCGGCCGGTGGCGGGCGCGCTGAACTTCATCGGGCGTGACGCGCTGTACGGCCGTTACTGGGGAGCGGTCGAGCATCACGACTGCCTGCATTTCGAGCTATGCTATTATCAGGCCATAGATTTCGCGATCCGTCAGGGGCTGGACCGGGTCGAGGCGGGCGCGCAGGGCGAGCACAAGCTGGCGCGGGGATACATGCCGGTGCCGATCCACTCTCTGCACTGGATCGGGGATCCGGGGTTCTCGAATGCGGTGGCCGACTACCTCGAGGCCGAGCGTCGGGCGGTGGACGAGGATATCGAGGTGCTGACGGGCTATGGTCCGTTCCGCAAGGCCGCTTTCGAGGAACAGGAATAGCGGCTCAGGCAGACAGCGGACGCCAGGCTGCCTCGGGCGCAAGGTCGGGCAGGGACGCGGTCCAGTAACTGCCGGGTGAGGGCTGATCTGCAGAGCGCGAGACAGGCAGACCCGAGAGCGCGAGCCAAAGCAGTGTGCCGACGGCACCGTGCCCGACAAGGGCAAGGTCGCCGGACCCGTGGTCGGCAAGCGCGCGCTTGGTGGCTTTCACCACGCGGGCCTGCGCGTCCACGGCGCGTTCCCAGCCCCGGATCGACCGGTCGGGATTGGCGAAGAACGCATCCGCCGTCGCCTCGAATTCGGCGGGTGGCAGATAACCCGTCGCACTTCGGTCGTTCTCGCCAAGCTCGGGATCGGTGCTGTAGGGCAGTCCCAGGTGGTCGGCCAGTATCTGCGCGGCCTGGGTGGCCTTGGTCTCGTCGCTGGCTCGGATCGTGGTCACCTTCGCGACCGTTTCGTGTCGGGCGAAATCCCGCATCAGGCGCGCGCCACTGGCGCTGAGACCCCACCGGGGCACGGGAACCTCGGGACGCACCTCGACGGCGGGATGGGAAATGTAGATCAGACGTGACACCTTGACCCTCTTTGTTGCCGGGCGATGTTGCAGGCAGGATCAACCAAAGGAAAGGGTGAGAGATGGCCGAGAAACTGACAGGCGCCGCGCGTGAAAGCGCGCTCGAAACGTTGCGGGCGTCGGGCTGGGTCCTGATGGATGACCGGGATGCGATCCGGAAATCCTTCAAGTTCCGTTCGTTCGTCGAGGCTTTCGGATGGATGACGCGCATGGCTCTTGTTGCCGAAAAGCTGGACCACCATCCCGAATGGTTCAACGTCTACAACCGGGTCGAGGTCACCTTGACCACCCACGACGCGGATGGTTTGTCCGCCCTCGACGTGGAACTTGCCCGGAAAATGGACCAATAGTGCGCCATGGAACATCTGAACCAACTGATGAACTTCGAACTTGTCGACGGGACGACCGTTGGCGACATCCTTGAAATCAACTTTCTGATCGGCATCGCCGGTCAGGTGGTTCTGGCCGCCGTGATCCTGATCGTCGGCTTCTTCTTCGCCGGGTTCGTACGCCGAAGGATCACCCGGCTGGCGGAACGGTCGCGTCACTTCGACAAGACGATGGGCAGTTTCCTTGCGAACGTCGCCCGCTACGGCATTCTGACGCTGACGATCATCTTCGTCCTTCAGCAGTTCGGGTTCCAGACGGCATCATTGATCGCCCTTCTGGGTGCCGCTGGCCTGGCCATCGGCCTGGCGCTGCAGGGTGTTCTGGGCGGCATCGCCGCCGGTGTGATGCTGGTGCTGTTCCGGCCGATCAAGGTGGGCGATTTCGTGCAGGTGAACGGGCAGATGGGCACGGTGAAGGATATCTCGATCTTCACCACCGAGCTTGCGACGCTCGATAACGTGCAAGTCATCATGCCCAATTCGGAGGTATGGGGAAACACGATCGCCAATTATTCGGTGTATGACACGCGGCGTGCGGAATGGGTTTTCGGCGTCAGCTATGGCTCGAACCTGGCCGAGGCCGAGCGGATCATTCGCGAGGTGATCGAAGGCGATCCGCGTACGATGTCCGATCCGGCACCCTTCCTTCAGGTGAACGCGCTGAACGACAGTTCGGTCGATTTCCTGGTGCGCTACTGGGTCGCCGCGTCGGACTTCTTTCAGTACCAGGCCGACATGAAGCGCAAGGTCAAGGAAGCCTTCGACGCCGGCGGTATCGAAATTCCGTTCCCGACTCAGACGGTCTACGAATACAGGCAGACCGCCTGAGCGAGCGGGGCGAGGGGCTCCGCCCCTCGCGCTCCCCAGAGTATTTTCCGAAAAGAAGAAGAACTCCGGTCAGATCGCTTCCAGCAGCGTTTCGCCCGAGGTCAGGTCGCAGACGCCCTTCTCGGCCTCCATCTGGAGAACCTTCACCACGCCGTCTTCCACATACATCGCGCAGCGCTGCATCCGGTCCTTGAAGCCGATGGCGGGAACGGTGAATTCAAGGCCGAGCGCCTTGGTCAGCTCGGAATTCCAGTCGGCGAGGACCTTGATGCCCTTGTCGGTGGCGCCCGATGTGCGGCCCCAGTGCTCGGTGACGCGCGCGTCGTTGACCACGACGACGATCAGTTCGTCCACTCCCCTGGCGCGGAAAGCGTCTGCCGTGCGGATCAGGCTGGGCAGGTGCGCCGCGGAGCAGGTGGCGGTATAGGCACCCGGCATGCCGAAGATCACGGCCTTCTTGCCCTCGAGGCCTTTTCCGAGGTCGAATGTCATCACGTCGTCGCCGACCTGGTAAGGAAGCGTCATCGAGGGGATACGATCCCCGACTGCAACCGTCATGCATGTGTCCTTTCGCGTTGGTTTGCCTATGGCTGCGGCACGATATAAGCCGGTTGAAACCGGACGCCAGAGGGAAGTGACCATGAGCGGAATCGTGATCGTCGGAGCAGGGCAGGCCGGTGCGACACTGGCCGAGGCCCTGAGGTCCAAAGGCTATGAGGGAGGCGTTACCCTGGTCGGCGCCGAAACCTTTCCTCCCTACGAGCGTCCGCCGTTGTCGAAGGCCTACCTGATGGGCGAGATGGCGCGCGAACGTCTCTATCTGCGCCCCGAGACGATCTATGCAGACAGGCACATCGCGCTGAAGCTGGGCGCTCCGGTGACGCATCTCGATACCCTGGCGAAGACGCTGACAGTCGGCGGCGAGACTGTGTCCTATGACCAGCTCGCGCTGACCACGGGGTCGGTCCCGAACCGCCTGCCCGCGCGGCTGGGCGGTGAGCTTGACCACGTCTTCACCGTCCGGTCGCTGTCCGATATCGATCGGATGCAGCCTCTCTTTACCCGCAACGCCAAGGTTCTGATCGTCGGCGGAGGCTATATCGGCCTTGAAGCGGCGGCGGTGGCGGCCAAGCTCGGGCTGCAGGTCGTCGTGGTCGAGATGGCGGAGCGAATCCTCGGGCGCGTTGCCGCGCGCGAAACGGCGGACCTGATCCGCGCCGAGCACGTGTCGCATGGTGTCGACATCCGCGAGGGGGTGGGCCTCGAGACCCTTTTGGGCGAGGCGGGCCGGGTGACGGGCGCGCGACTGACCGACGGATCGGTGTTGAAGGCAGACCTCGTGATCGTCGGCACCGGCATCCGCCCCGACACGCGGCTGGCCGAGGAGGCGGGTTTGGCTTGCGACAACGGGATCGTCGTCGATGCGCTGGGCCGGACATCAGCGCCGGATGTCTGGGCGGCCGGCGACTGCGCATCCTTTCCCTACAAGGGCGGACGGCTTCGGCTCGAATCCGTGCAGAACGCCATCGACCAGGCGCAGACGGTGGCGGCCAACATGCTGGGAGCGGGCGTGGACTATGTTCCCTACCCGTGGTTCTGGTCGGATCAGTATGACCTGAAGCTGCAGATCGCCGGACTGAACAGCGGGTACGACCGAATTGTCGTGCGAAGGAGCGACGACGCGGTCAGCCACTGGTATTTCAAGGGCGATCGGCTTCTGGCGGTCGACGCGATCAACGCGCCGCGCGACTACATGGTCGGCAAGCGCCTGCTGGAGATGGGGCGCAGCGTCGATCCAACCGCCATCGTCGATCCCGACACCAACATGAAGGCGCTTCTGAAGGGATGAGGATCGTCGGCGGCAGGATGAAGGGCCTGGCGCTGGCTTCGGTCGGCAAGGGCGACCCGGGCCGTCAGCTCCGCCCTACCTCTGACAGGGTGCGCGAGAGCCTGTTCAACCTGCTGGAGCATGGCGGCTTCGGCGATCCGGTGCCGGGGGCGGTGGTGCTGGACGTCTTTGCGGGCACCGGGGCGCTAGGGCTGGAGGCTTTGAGCCGGGGCGCGGTTTCAGTCGGTTTCATCGAGGATGGGCGGGTGGCGCTGGGACTGCTGGCCGAGAACATCCGCAAAGCACGGGTCGATTCCTCGGTCCGGGTCATCCGCAGAAACGCCCTGAAGCCGGGACCGCATGTCGGCGACGCGGCAAGCCTCGTCTTCCTCGACCCGCCGTATGGAAGGGACCTGGGCGGGAAAGCGTTGACGGCCCTGTCGGAGGGTGGCTGGATCGCCCCCGGAGCGCTGGTGGTGTGGGAAGAGCGCGGGCCGCAGGTCGCACCCGAGCGGTTTCGGGTCCTGGAGACGCGAAGCTACGGGGAAACGGTGATCACGATCATGGAAGCGAGCGGAGGCGGCGGAGAGCCGCGTGATTGAGGGCCGGGAGAAGGGGATGCTCGCATGGAATCGCCGGTCATGATACCTTCGGGCCATGGAGCATGCACTTCGGCAGACCTGGATCGAAGAGGTCGACGCACCCGCGCCGCGCCCGAGGGTCGCTGCGGACTGGCCGCTGATGGCCGATATCGTAAGCCACCGCGCCGGCTGGCCCGAACACCTGATCCACTGGCGGCGTGCGGAGGAGCGGGAGGACCCCGGTCCGACGTCCTCGAAGCGATGAGTGACGCCGGCCGAGCGTACGTTCGCGGTGGTTTGACAGCCTGGCAAGCCTGACGTCATAGTGATCGCGCAGGACAGCGGGTAAACCATCTTGATACGAGCAGACAGACACTGGC
Source organism: uncultured Silicimonas sp. (assembly GCA_964601395.1). Classification (GTDB taxonomy): domain Bacteria; phylum Pseudomonadota; class Alphaproteobacteria; order Rhodobacterales; family Rhodobacteraceae; genus JAVJUV01. The sequence goes on from CAZRNL010000074.1 coordinate 5,148, forward strand.
TGGCGGCGGTTCCCTACCTGTTTCCGGCGTTCCTGGTCCTGCTGGTTTCCGGTGTCGTCCCGCTTGGCTTCGTGATCTTCTATTCGCTGCACGACACCTTTGGCGGCAACGTGTTCGTCTGGGTCGGAGCCGACTGGTTCCGGCAGGTTCTCGGTACGCCTGAATTCTACCAGGCGCTGCTGCGCAGTCTCCTGTTCTCGCTTATCGTGCTGTCGGTGCAGCTTCCGCTGGGACTTTACGTTGCGCTGAAGATGCCGAAATCCGGAGCGGTCGTCGCCGTCTTCCTCGTCCTGCTGGCCATCCCGATGCTGACGCCCACAATCGTGGTGGGTTATCTCTGGAAGGTGATGATCCAGCCAGGAACCGGGCTCCTTGACCAGGCGCTTGCCATGGTCGGCGTCACGCTCGACATGAACAGCACGCTCTGGACGTGGGCGGTGCTGGTGCTGATGGATACCTGGCACTGGACCGGCCTTGTCGTGCTTCTGTGCTATGCCGGTCTTCGGCCCATTCCGCCCGCCTACTATCAGGCAGCGGCGATCGACGGCGCAAGCCGCTGGGCGGTCTTCCGGTTCATCGAGCTGCCACGCCTGCGGCTTGTATTGACCATAGCGGTGCTGCTGCGCTTCATGGACAGATTCACCATGTACACCGAGGCCTATGTCATCACGCGCGGCGGACCCGGACTTTCCACGGTTTTCCTGTCGCACGAGTTGGTGCAGACCGGGCTGATCCAGTTCGACCTGGGCGAGGCAGGGGCGATGGCGGTGATCTATTTCCTGATCGTCCTGGTCGTGTCGGCGCTGTTCTACCGGATGATCGTGCCCGCACGTGGCGAGGATGCGGCGCGATGAGACCCCGCTTTTCGGCTGCGCCCGCCGTCTTCATCTTCCTGGTGATGGTGCCGATCTACTGGCTGATCGCCATCAGTCTGCAAAGCGCGGGTTCCCTTGGACGGTCGTTCGACCTGATCCCGGATGATCCGACGCTGGCAAATTTCAAGTTCATCCTGTCGGAGCCGGACTGGTACTGGGGGTATCTCAATGCGCTGATCTATGTGTCGATCAACGTGGTGATTTCGGTCGGCGTCGCAGTGCCGGCCGCCTATGCCTTTTCGCGCTTCCGGTTCGCGGGGCGGAGGCTGCTGTTCTTCTCGCTGCTGATGTTCAGGATGATGGTGCCCGCCATTCTTCTGGTGCCGTTCGTGCAGATCTTCTCGGCGCTGGACCTGATCGACACGCATATCGCGGTGGCGTTGGCGCATTGCTTCTTCAGCGTACCTATCGCGATCTGGATTCTCGAAGGCTTCATCTCCGGCGTGCCGGTCGAGATCGACGAAAGCGCGCGGGCCGATGGCCATGGGACGATCGCGTTTTTCCGCCGCATCCTGTTGCCGATGATCGCGCCGGGGATCGCGACGGCGGCCTTCTTCTGCTTCATGTTCTCGTGGGTGGAGTTCCTTCTCTCGAACGCGCTGACCACGATAGACGCCAAACCGTTCGGCGGTATCATGAGCCGCGCGGGCAGCGTGATGACCGGGAACGTGCCCCTTCTGGCGGCGGCGGGCGTGCTGGGTCTGGTGCCGGGGGTGGTCCTGGCCGTCCTGATGCGGCGTCACCTGGCCCAGGGCTTCTCGCTGGGCCGGGTGGGTTGACCGTCCGGCGTCGCGTCGGTTTCGATGGCCCGGCGCGGGTCCTCCTGAGACGCGAGCGGGCCAGGCGGTCGGGTCCGACGCGCCGGGAAAAAACGGAACTTTCCGCTCTGCGCCTCGGTTGACCCGTGGAACGCGCAATCACTGTTCCGAAGGGTCAAACATGTCGGACCAACTGAGAATGCAACGCTCCACGCTTGCTGATTTCGGTCTTTTTGCGTTTAAGTGCCGGGATCTGGACGAATTGCTGCACCGCGCCGCCGAGCTGGTCTCGGACGCGATCAAAGTCGATCTGGTCAAGGTGCTGGAGCACCGTCCCGACCGGAACGACCTGCTGATCCGCGCCGGCGTGAACTGGCAGCCGGGGGTCGTGGGCCATGTCACCTTCGCGGATCACGCGCATTCGCCCGGCGGCTATGCGCTGATGACGGATGACCCCGTGATCTCGCCCGACCTGACCAAGGAAGACCGCTTCGAGATCCCGGAGGTTCTGATCCGTCACGGGGTCAAGAGCATGGTCAACGTCATCATTGCGGGCGACAACGGCGCTTACGGAGTGCTGGAGGTCGATGCCAGCGAGATCCGGGATTTCAGCGAAGACGATGCGGATTTCCTGCGGACCTACGCCAATCTTCTGGCCGTAGCCATCGACCGCGCCCGGCGCGATGAAGAGATGCAGGCCAGCGCGCGCGAGCAGTCGATCCTTGCGCGGGAACTCGGGCACAGGGTGCGGAATGTCCTGGGACTTGTGCAGGCGCTGATTTCACAAACCGCGACCGAGAACCGGTCGGTCAGGGATTTTCGCAACGTGCTTCTGGGGCGCGTCAAGGCCCTTGCCGCCGCCGAGAGTCTTGTCCTGCGGGAGCGCGACGATCTTGGCGACGCACGACGGATTGCCGAGGAAATCCTCGAGCCCTATCGTGCGCAACAACCCGCGGCGATCGAGTTGGACGGAGCCGCGGTGCAGATGAGCGCGCGCAAGGGCCGGATGTTCGGGCTGGCGCTGCATGAACTGGCCACCAACGCGGTGAAATACGGCGCGCTTTCGGTTCCCGAAGGGCGCGTGACGCTTCGCTGGCGTCTCGATGACGAAGCGGGCCGTACCAACCTGACGTGGGAAGAGGCGGACGGGCCCAAGATCTCTCCGCCCCAGCGCAAGGGATTTGGATCGCGTCTGCTCGAAGACGTGGTCAGTCACGAACTGGGCGGCAATGCGGAACTGGATTTCCGTCGGACCGGCCTGGTCTACAAATTGTCGTTTCCGGTGGACTGAGGCAAACACGATGAAGATGAATGGTGACCTGTTGAATGGCAAAAAGATCCTGGTTGTTGAAGATGAACACCTCATAGCCCTTTACAATCAGGAACTTCTGGAAGTCTGGGGCTGCCGCGGGGTTGGCCCGGCACATACCGTCTCGGCGGCGCTCGATCTGCTGGAAGAGGGCGTGCCCGACGCGGCGGTCATCGACTTCGATCTGAGGGGCGAGACATCCGAGTCAGTCGCCGAAGCGCTGGTGCGGGCGGAACGTCCGTTCCTGGTGACGACCGCCTACGACCCCGAGCACCTGGGGGAATACACCTCTGGCGTCCGTATCCTTTCCAAGCCGGTGGACGAGGAAGAACTGCGGACCGCGCTGATAGAATTGTTCAGCGACTGACGAGGTGGCTGGCCGCTCGGTGAACATCCGGCCGGGCATCGTGGAGGTGGCGGTGGAGACGTCGGGCGGCGCGCGGGCGAACTCGCGCTTTCAGGACAACGATCACGAGGTCAGGAATTCCGCGAGCGTGTAGTTGTAGCTCTCCCAACATGGGCTGCCGTACAAAGGCACATGGTTGGCGGTCTCCAGTACCACCAGCTCGGCCCGCGGAATGCCCGCCGCCAGCTTCTGTGCTTGGGACAGAGGATGCACGGCATCGTCGCGCGCATGCAGGATCAACACCGGGCAGCACACGTGGTCCAGCAGATGCGCGACAGTCGCGTCGTTAATCACGTCCCGGTCACGCAGCATCGTCTCGGGCGGGCAGGCGGCCTGCATCTGGCGCAGGACCTCGCGCGCTTCCTCCGCCGGGCCCTCGGGAAAGTAGGACGTCACGAAGGCGCTCGCGAAGGCGCTTGCGGGGCGCGCCCAGCCCTCGGCGATCAGGCTCTTCAACACGTCGGGCGGCGCATCCACACTGCGGCGCGACCTCCCCTCGACATATCCGCCCACAATCGCCAACCGCGTCAGCCGCTCTGGGTAGAGCGCCGCGAAGTTGAGCGCTGCCAGGCATCCGCCCGAAAAGGATACCGCGGCGAAACGGTCGAAGCCCGCCGCATCCGCCACGGCGGCAGCATCGCGCGCCTCGGTCTCGAAGTCGATGTCGCGTAGGACCCGTTCCGATTGGCCGCTGCCCACATGGTCAAACCGCAGGTATCTGGTGTGGAGCGCCATCGACGAGATGTTATAGCGGTAGAGCCCGTAGGCCCATTCCTTTTCCAAGTCGGTGGTTAGCGGAGGGCCGAACCGCAGCACGGGTGGACCTTCGCCGCTGACGGCATAAGCGACCGCACGGCCATCCCCGCTCCGGCAATAGCGGATGCGCTGGGCCGCGGCAGCGGGCGCCTGAGCGGGGACCGAGAGCAAGGCAACCTCCTCCCTCGACACCTCGGCCACCAGCATCAACCCCCGCCGCGCCACGGTGCGGATTATCATCTGTGCCTTGCCGTTGTCGCCTAAAGCCTTGCGCGCTGCCGCGATGCAAGCGGAAATCGCGGACTCGGACACGATCCGCCCGCCCCAGACCTCTTCCACCATCCGGTCGCGCGTCACCAGGTCCCCGGCACTGCGCACCAGCAGATGGATCAGGTCGAATACCTTGGGTTCCACGGCCACCACGCTGCCGTCGCGCGTCAGCGTCAGGCGGGCATCATCCAGCGTACAATCAGCGAAATGGTGCTCCATGTACTCCTCCTTACATACTTTTTTCGTCCCGGATCACAAAATTCAGAAGCCGACAAGATTTCCCGAGGAAATCACAGGGGTTTCCAAAGGCCTCCCTCAAGCAAGGGCGCGCGAGATCGGGCCTCTTTGAGTCATCAACCAAGGAGACACGCCATGATGACCCCGATGCACACCGACTTGTTGAAGTACAGCAGCCCCGCCGCCCCGACCTGGCATGAGCGCCAGGCGCTGCGTGCCTACCGTCAGGCCCGTCGCGCTGCCTTCCTCGCCTTCATAGAAGAGGTTTTTTCGCACGCCCCGCGCTTCCCGGTTGTGGCGACGCGGCTGCGCGTCAAATCACCGTCTTGATCTCCGCAGGCCGACCAACTGGACTTTCATCTTCGCAGCAGCAAACAAATGCTGCCTGCCTTTGGCGCAGAATGCGGCGCTACGGATCAATGTCGTGGAAGGGCTCCAACCCGCCCTTCGCCGCCCTGCCTACTCCGCCGCCACGCTCTCGTCCGCCTTCTCGACCCTCACCGCCGCGAACTTGAACTCGGGGATCTTGCCGTAGGGGTCGACCGCAGGGTTGGTCAGGACGTTGGCGGCGGCCTCGACGTAGGCGAAGGGGACGAAGACCATGTCGGGGGCGACGGCGCGGTCGGCGCGGGCCATGATCTCGATCGAGCCGCGTCGGGTGGTCAGGCGCACGGGTTGGCCCGGCTCGACGCCCAGCTTGCGCAGCGTCGAGGGGTGAAGCGAGCAGTTGGCCTCGGGTTCGACCGCGTCCA
>CAZRNL010000075.1:0-10346 GCA_964601395.1 uncultured Silicimonas sp.
CTTCGAGCAGGGTATCCTCGCGGTCGGGATCCAGCATCGCATGTGCGGTTCCGAACACCAGCTGGGAGATGTAGTCGGTAACTTCCACTCCCACCCTGCCGAAATGCAGCGACGCCGACGCCCGCCGGGCGGCCTCGAGAAACCATCCGGGCCTGATATAGAGCACAAGCACCAGCGTCGGGGCCGACAGCGTGACAGGGTCATAGTAATGCGCCTGCCAGGGACTGATCCCGACAGCTTGCCCCTGCGACAGTGGCCAGGCCTTTCCGTTCACGACCAACTGGCCTGGCGGACCCTGAATATGGAAAATCAGGTGTCCTTCGCGATGCCCGTGCGGCACCATTCGTCGGTCCATCGAATAGAGACAGACCCGGCCGAAATCGCCGTGAAATACGGCTACTGCGTCACTCATTGTCTCCCCCCAATGCGTGCGACTTCGTTTTGCGCGTGGGCCTCTTCGCCCCTTTGTTCTTCTGCAACCCTAACCGCGATTTCGGAATGCGCAAAATCTTTGTGAATACCGCAATCCCGATCACAGCGCGCCCGCCATCATTTTTTCGTAGTCACGGTGCGTCGCAAGACGCGGATTCGTCCGGTTCGCCGGGTCGGCGGCCGCCACTTGCGCGGCCCGCGGGATGATCGGGGCGGCAACTCCGGCCTGCGACAGGCGCAGAGGCAGGCCCACGTTTTCCGCCAGCCGTGTAAGTGTCGCTGCCACATCGGCACGACTGTCCAGCCCCATCGCCGCGCGGACGGCCTCGAAGCGGTCCGAGATCGCCGGCCAGTTGAAGTCGAGAACTGCGGGGATCAGCGCTGCGTTCAGCATTCCGTGGCGCGCCCCGGTTTCAGCTTCCAGCCCGCGGGCCGTCGCCTCTATTCCGCCGAAGCCCTTCTGCGCGGCGAAGCCCGCGTTGAGGGCTGCGGCGAGCAATTCCCGCCTCGCTCCAAGATCCCGTCCATTCTCCACAGCCCGCGAAAGGTTCAGCGCCGCGCGTCGAAGCCCGTCCAGCGCAATACCGTCCGCCGGAGGATTGTATGCCGTGCTGAAGTAGGCCTCTAGACAATGAACCAACGCGTCCATGCCCGCTGCCGCAGTCGTTACCGAATCCGAGCCCATCGTCAGCGTGGCGTCGCAAAGCACCGCGGAGGGCGTGAAATCTTGATGCGTCCGGTGACGGGCGAGATCCGTGGCGAGCGGGCCTATGCCTACGCTTTCCGTGCTGGTGGGGATGACGATCACGGGAGCACCCGAGCCGCCAAGTATCCGGGCGAGGTCCAGTGTCCGCACGCCGCCGCATCCAACTACGCCGTCACACCACTGGTCCGCGAACATCGCCGCCGATTCTCGCAGGTCGCCATCGGTCAGAACATCGGAACGCACCAGAAAACGGGTTGGCCTCGCGGTCACGGGAAGCGCGTCCCAGAGGCGGTCGCCCTCGTCAGCCGACGCAAGATGTTCGTCAATCAACACCAAGGGCCGCTGGACGCCCAGACGGGCCAGTTCCTCAGCCAGCGCGTCCTCGAGAACGCGGTCGGCGAAGTGCACGCGGGTAACGAAATTGATCAGCGTCATTGGCAGCCTGTCGACGAGATCGGCGCGCCGAACAGGGACTGCGCCGGTTGACGATACCCGGCGGGCACGCCCGCCAAGAAGATGACGGGGCCGGTGGTGGACGGCCCCGTCGTTGGCTGACTTCTACGGACCTTGCGGTCCGTCAGCCCTTGCCCCCCAACGCCGCGCAATCCGGCGTGTCGCGTGACGGCAGGCCCATGGCGCGGAACTCGTCCGCTGTCATCCCCAGGGTCTGGTTCACGTTCTCGGCCTTGCCAACCATCACGTTCTTCAGTCCGCCAGCGCCGTCATCCTGCACTTCGTTGATGAAGACCGTTCCTGTCGCCTGCCGGTTCTCGTTCAGAGTGATGCTGCCGAGGGGCGTCTCGAGCGCATCGTCGGCCAGCGCCGCACGGAACTTCGCATGGCCGTCGGACAGATCGCCGTCGATCTCGTTCAGCGCGTCGATTGCGGCAAGGGCCGCAACGTAGTAGCCGACGCCGAAAAGCGAGGGCGAAGGAAAACGCTCTGCTTCAGGGAAGGCATCCTGATAGGCCTGAACATAGGCCTGCCAGGCCGGGTCGGGATTGTCATCCGCCAGAGCGCCCGAAGTTGGAGTGCCGATCAGGGCGTCCTTGGCCCGTCCCCGCGAAGTCAGAACGGTCTGGTCCGCCATGATCGTGCCGCCGATCAGGTTGGTCTCGGCACCGGCTTGCTCGTACTGGTTAAGGAAGTTGATCGCGTCGGTGCCGCCGACGCCAAGGTAAATGGCGTCCACATCATCCGGAAGCGCCGCAATCACGCCGCCAAAGTCCGACGATCCGAGCGGCACCCAGAAGCGCTCCACGATTTCGCCGCCGGCCCGGCAGAAGTCGACTGCGAAACCGAGGAAGTTGGTGTAGCCGAACGAGTAGTCTGCCGCGACGGTTGCGACCCGGTTCCATCCCTTCTCATTCACCACATAGCTGCCGAGTCCCGAGCCCCATTGCGCGCCGTCGAGGTTAAAGCGGAAGAAGTTCTCGGCCGGATCAACCCACGTGGTCTCGAGCGCGCCCGAGATTCCGTTGATCACCGTTTTTTCCGGAATCGTCTTCGCGTAGTCGCGCATGGCGATGCCTTCCGAACCGGAAAGCGGTCCGAGGATGATGTCGACGCCGTCCTGTTCGATCAGCTTGCGGGCCTGGCGGATAGTCGTGTCGGGCGTCGTGTCGGTCGGCGCGACGACGATCTCGATCGGCCGTCCTCCCGCCGTGCCGCCCGCCTGCTGGATCGCCAGTTCCACGTTGCGCACGCCATCTGCTCCACCGGCCGCGAACGCGCCCTCAAGCGCGACAAGGACGCCGAATTTCACCGACTCCTGGGCCATGGATGCCGCTGGAAGCAAAAGTGCTAGTGTTGAAACCGAGGCGAAAATTGCCTTCTTCATTGAACTCCTCCCGTTTTTCCGCAGGCTATTTGTTTTCGTGTCGCCACCCGCCGCCTGCACGCAGAGCCTAAGGCAACCGGCCCAGCCTAGGAGCGGATGCCCAAAGTCACGACGTCCCCGCGTGGGATGAAATATCCATGCGTATGATTTTTTCATGCTTGACCTTCGGGAAAGACGCGCTTGCCGGGATTTGCGCAAGTCTTCAGTGCAGATACAACGCTCGGCCGAGTGCAACCCGGAACGGCAGGTGGACCGGGGTCGCAGGCGTTATCGACCCGCGATAGGATACCGTCCATGAGAATCCTTTTCGCATTGGTTCTGATAGTCGCCTCGGTTTGGGTGCTTGAAAGCGCTCGAAGTCAGGTCACTGTGAGCTCCTTCAAGATAGGTGAAACACCGGTCACGGCTTTCACCGGGCCCGATGCCGAAGGACCACCGATCATCGTTGCGCATGGCTTCGCGGGGTCTTCGCAGATGATGCAGGGCTATGCGCTGCCCCTCGCGCAGGCGGGCTACCGCGTCTACGTCTTCGACTTCCTCGGCCACGGCCGGCACAGCGTACCGATGTCCGGCGATGTCACGGCGGTCGACGGTACGACCCGACTTTTGGTGGAACAGACCGAAGCCGTGATCGATGCCGTGGCAGCGAATGGCGATACCTTCGCGCTTCTGGGTCACTCGATGGCCACCGATGTCCTTATCCGCGTGAGCAAGCGGCGCGAGGCGGTCACGCCCATGGTCCTTCTGTCCGCATTCTCCGAAGAGATCGACGGCGAAAGCCCGGAGAACCTGCTGCTCATCGTCGGAGCGTTGGAGGCCGGCCTCCGCGACTTCGCGCTGGACGTGGTGCGGATGGTCGATGCCGACGCGACCGAGGGCGAGACAGTGAGTCGGGGCGGCGTTCTCAGGCGCGCCATTGCGGCACCCGCCATCGAACATGTTTCGATTCTGCATAGCCGCGTCGGGACTAGCGAGGCGCTCGACTGGCTCGACCAAACCTTTCAACGCACATCAGACTTCGCCTTGCTACCTACGGGGCCCGCTATCGTCGGACTTCTGGCGGGGATCGTCATTCTGTTCACGGGCTTCGCCCGGATGCTGCCTGAGCAACCCGTCCAGAACGCCGATCTCACTCGCCGGCAATTGCTTTTTGTCGTCGCATTGCCGGCTCTTGCCACGCCTCCTCTTGCTGTCACATTTCAATCCGGGCTGATGCCTGTGCTCGTGGCCGATTATCTGGCGCTGCATCTTGGCATCTATGGCGCGCTTCAGCTTGCGTTGATCGTCGCGTGGCGGGTGCCGCTCGGTCCATTCTCCCCTTCAGCGTTTGGTCTTTTGCTGGCGGGATCCGTCCTCTTCGGCTTTGCGCTCAATCGCTATGCCGCAAACTTCCTGCCGACCGATGATCGGTTCTGGATCATTGCCGTCATAGCCTTCGGATCGGTCCTGTTCTTCCTAGCCGACGCGCGCCTGTCACACCGGGCGTCGCTGCTGCGGCGCCTAGGGCTGCACGCGGCGTTTCTTCTGTCGCTTCTCGGAGCCGTCGCGCTCGACTTCGAGGGGCTCTTCTTCCTGCTGATGATCGCCCCGGTGATCTTGCTGTTCTATGTCGCATTCGGAACCATGGGCCATGCGGCCAGCACCCGTTCGGGCCCACTAGCGCCCGGCCTCGCTCTGGGTCTCATACTGGCGTGGTCGCTTGGCGTGTCGTTCCCGCTCTTCAATACCTAGCGGGGCACCCTGACCCCAGTGATGGCGCTAAAGAAGATCGATAGTTCTCGGAGCACCCCGCTCATGCTTCAGCTTCCAGATGCCCGGAACCGGCATGGCCAGATACTGGGCATATCCGAACGCGCTGCCTTTCTGCGACAGAAACGCGGCAAGCAGTCCCGGATGCGTCACCATCGCCGGAGCAATGACGGGGCGCCGCGATACCGCGAGCACCGCGGTCCGCAGGCGGTTGGCGGCCGCGTTGAAGGACTCGCCGCCCGGCCGCGACAGGCCGCGTTTCGCGAAGCGCATTTCAAGGTAGGGGTCGCCGGGTGCGTTCCCCTGCAGGGACAGCTGGTGATCGCGCAGATCAGGCAAGAGTGCTATCGGCAGACCGGCGCCAATTGCGTAGGGCTCAATCGTCGCCTGCGCGGCACCGGATGGCGCGGAAAAGACACCGTCGACCTCAAGGTCGCGCAGGCGTTCGACAAGCGCCAAGGCGCTTTCGTTACCCTTGTCGGTCAGCGCGTCGCCGTTGGCCTCGGCATGGGTCACAATGTAGATCGTGTCGGTCTTGATCGGAATGAAATCTATCATGAGGTACGACATGTCTGCCGGATTTCCGAAGACAAGATCCGCATCGTCGCATTGATATTATCAAGCAAATCCAAATTTGCTGCCCTTTGGTGTTGGGGGCTCTCTTAACAGTACTCAACATCTTAACAGCGTCGGCAATGGGCTTGGAACGGTCATCTGATAGTTTCAGCCGGAAACCGATCCGATAAGCGCCCTTATGTTGAGTGAAGGTCGCGGTGCGCAACTAGTCAAATTAAGCACTCCAAACACCGTAACCCCGGGGCACCCCAACCCCATCGACGAGTCTCGACCCGGCTACGGGGCAAGACCCCGCTGTTCAGGCCCGGTGGAGAGCGAAATTGATCCCTGTGTGGCAGCGATCATGACACCGTGACCTTCAAAGCTGAAGCAAAATGCGGTCCAGCTCCTCGACGTCATCCTCAATCGGTCAGTCCGCCGCGCACCGCGCCTGCCTGTCAGCCAAAAATCTCCTTGAGCTTGGCGCGCATGACTGCTCCATCCACCGTAACACCCGTCCAGTAGGCAATACCAGCGATGGCCTGATTGACCAGCATGCCGTGTCCGTCGATGGTGCGGCAGCCGCGATTGCGCGCGCGCGCAAGGAAGTCGGTATCGCGCGGATTGACGATGACGTCGGCCACAAGTGCCGCAGGATCGACGCTGTCAAAGTCCAGATCGACAATGCCCCCAACGGGATAGAGACCGACCGAAGTGGCATTGATGACGATGGTCGTTCCCTCAGGGACGCGCACAGGAGCCTGGAAGGGAAGGAAGGCACCCTTTGCCGCGGTCCGTTCTGCAATTAGCGCTGCCAGCTCCTCACCCTTTTTGGCGGTGCGGTTGACTATAGTGATCGCGGCTGCTCCCGCCAGCGCCATCTCGACCGCGATTGCACGCGACGCGCCTCCGGCACCGAGCACGACCGCCCGTGCGTCCTCCATATCTTCCACACCCGCCAGTGCATCGACAAAACCCTTGCCGTCGGTGTTCTCGCCGATCAGGAGGTCGCCGTCCCGGCGCACGCAGTTTACAGCGCCGATGATTTTTGCCGAGGCACCCAAGCCGTCAAGGTGATTGATGACGGAAATCTTGTGGGGGATCGACAGGTTGAAACCTCGCCAGCCCATTGCCCGAGCGCCGAGAACGGCGTCGCCCAACGCAGCGGGCGCGACTTCGCAGTTGATGTAGCGGAAGTTCAAGCCGTGGTGTCGGTAAGCCGCCTCGACCATCGCGATGGTCGGATTTCCAGCGGCCGGAGTGGAAAAACTGCCGGTGAGTTCGCTCAGGAATTCCATGTCATGCTTCCTCTATAGCCCCGGTAATGAGCCCCGTGACTTCTTCCGGCGATGTCTCAGATATCGGTTTGTCAGCCACCTTCTTACCGCGTCTGAGCACCGCAACCCGGTCGGCCACGGCAAAGACGTCCGGCATCCGGTGACTAATAAGGATAATTGCCAACCCGGCTTTCTGTAACTGCCGGATAAGCTCCAGCACTTCTGCCACTTGTCGAACGCTGATCGCGGCAGTCGGCTCGTCCAGGAGGACGATCTTTGGATGAGCCAGTCGGGTACGCGCAATGGCAACCGCCTGACGCTGCCCGCCCGACATTGACTGCACCAGATCGCGCGGACGGGTTTCGGATTTCAGTTCGGCGAACAGCTCCTCGGCTCGCGCATACATCGCAGAGCGGTCGAGAAACCGGAAGGGTCCGATCTTGCGGACCAGTTCCCGCCCCAGAAAGACGTTGAGCGCTGCTGAGAGATTGTCGCAGAGAGCGAGGTCCTGGTGGACAAGTTCAATCCCTGCGGCCCGAGCTTCACCGGGACGGGCAAATCGCACCGGCTGTCCATCGATGTGCATTTCGCCTCGGCTTGGCACATGGCTTCCGGCGATGATCTTGACCAGGGTTGATTTCCCCGCACCGTTGTCGCCCATGAGGCCGAGCACTTCTCCACGTTCAAGTGCAAGATCGACACCGTCGAGAGCCTCGATGGCGCCGAAATGTTTTGCGATTCCGCTGAGTTCGAGGATCGCCACTACGCCCTCCGCCGTGCCGCTGCATATTGGTCGAAGGCGACAGCCGCGACGAGGATCAGGCCGATGATGATCTGCTGCACGAATGACGAGACGTTCATCAGGACAAGTCCATTGCGCAACACGCCGATCAGGATTGCGCCGACGACGGTTCCAAACACGCTACCAACGCCGCCGAACAGCGACGTGCCCCCGATAACAACGGCAGCGATGACATCAAGCTCCAGCCCCAGACCGGCCACGGCCTCAGCGGACGAAAGCCGTGCCGATAGAAGAAAACTCGCCAATCCGCAGGTAAAGCCGACGATCACATATACGGCCCAGGTGACAAGCCGCACAGGTACGCCGTTCTCTTCGGCCGATGCGGCGTTGCCGCCAACAGCATACACGTGCAGTCCGAACCGGGTGTACTTGAGAACGACGTGCGCGATGACCGCAACGGACAGGAAGATGATGACCGGCACCGGGATGTCGCCGATCCGGCCCTGGCCCCACCAGTTGTATTCCGGGCTGAAGCCGCTGATCGGCCCCCCGCCTGAGAAGAGAAGAGCCATGCCGCGAAAGGCGGTCAGTCCTCCAAGCGTGACAACAAAGGGCGGCACGCGCAGTCTAGTGATGGCCCAGCCCTGCGCGGCTCCGGCGGTCATGCCCACCGCGATTGCCGCGAGAAATGCGAAGATCACCGGATTGCCCGCGTCTGCGCTGGAACTGACCGCAAACCGATCATCGAGCCCACCCTTTGCAACATAGGCGCCTACAAGCCCGGTGAGGGCCACAAGCGAGCCGACCGACAGATCGATGCCGGCGGTCAGTATCACGAAGGTCATTCCGATGGCGATCAGCCCCGAAATCGACACCTGCCGCATCACGTTCATAAGGTTGAGCGGATGCATGAAGCGCGGTTCGAGAATGGCGAAGCAGATGATCAGCACTACGAGAAAGATCGGCGCCGAATAGCGCGCGACTAAGTCTATGATGTCGAATCCGCTGCGCGAGCGGCCGCCTGAAATACTGCGGTTTGTCATTTGCCCGTGCTTTCGCCGCTACCGCTCTCCGGGATGTCCCGGAGAGCGGCGCCGGCGATCAGTTCAATTCGCCAAGACGTTCGGCCTGGTCGAAATTGTCCTTCGTTATGGCGATGGGTGTCAGGAGCGTCACCGGTTCCGGGCTGGTGCCGTTGCGCAAGTGATCGACCATCGCCTGGAGCGCGCCACGGCTTTGCCCGCCAGGCATCTGCTCGATGGTCGCGGTCAGCGTGCCGTCACGAATTGCTGCCAGTGCTTCCGGCAGCGCGTCGAAGCCAATGATAGCGATGTCGAGACCCTGCTCTTGCACGACCTGCATCGCACCGAGCGCCATATCGTCGTTCGCCGCGACGATCACATCCGGCGGAGAATCGAGTCCGGCGAGGATCGCCTCGGTCACGCTGGCGCCTTCCTCACGCGCGAAGTTGGCGGTTTGTTCAGCCACGAACACATACTTGTCCGCCATTCCGTCAAGCGCGTTGTGAACACCCTGGTTGCGGTCGATCGCGGGGCTTGAGCCGGGCTGACCCTGAAGGTTCACGATCCTTGCACCATCCGGGAACATCTCGATGATCAGGTTGCCCTGCGCCTCGCCGCCCTTGACGTTGTCGGCACCGACATGCCCCAGAAGTCCATCAACGCCATCGACACGGCGGTCGATGGTGATGACGGGAATGCCGGCTTCGACGGCCTGACGTACCGCAGGAGCCATCGCCACAGAATCGCTGGGACTGATGACGATCCCGTCAACGCCGCTGATGATGGCGGCTTCGACGTCGGCGGTTTGTTTCGTCGTCTGGTTCTGACCGTCGTAGTTGATCACTTCGACGCCCTGTGCCGCAGCCTCTTCATTGAATTGTTTTTGCATGTGTACAAAGAACGGAAAGCCAAGGCTCGGCACCGAGAAAGCGATTGTTTCACCTTCAGCGTGCGCCGGTTGCATAGTTAGTGACATGGCGGCCGCCACACTCGCAAGCAGGATACGTCTCATAGTAACTCCCTCCCATTGAATTGTTTGTTTGGTCTTGGATTGTTCTGGTTCAGATCGTTTTTTGTTGGGTCTGAACCCCTTAGATGACCCAACAACCTTCTGGAGGCGTTCGATTCGAGTCAAGCCAGATCGGAGTGCTGTTAGACTAAACCGAACCAGTCTCCAAAAGAACAATGACACCGACATTTGTGCCACGCAAAGGCAGAGACCTTCGGTCAGAGCAGCGGCTCTGTAAGCGCCATCATGTTAATTGTAGGCCGCGTTGAGTGCGGTCTGCATTGAACCCCACAAACATAGAAAGCCCTAGCCACCCAACCCATCGACGAGCCCTCGCCGCACATTGGAACCAGGCTCTCTCGGCCCATGGCCTTCCGAGGGCAATGGCGGTCCCTAAAGCACAAGCGCGCCGACTTCACGACGTGTTCCGAGTTGTTATAAATAATCCATACCTAACGACGACCGACTAAATACCCTTGATACCTTGCTCCACTCCCAGACGGACGAGGACGGAATGTTGCTGTCTGAGTTCGACGGCTTCTGCGCCGGCGTGATTGTCTGCCCGGAAATGATCGCTCCAAGCGAGTGGTTGCCGCTGGTTTGGGGATCAGGCGGAATACCTCAGTTCGAGGCGAAGGAAGAGTTGCAGAACGCGCTCGACCTCATCATGGGGCACTACAATGATGTCGCTCAGTCGCGGGTGCCGCCGGAGTTCGAATATGGTCCAGTTCTCGAACATGACCAACGCACGGACGAGACCGTTTGGGAGATGTGGGTGGCCGGATTCGAGCGGGCCACGCGCCTCTGAATGCACGGTCGTTGAAAGCGACGACGAGGAGGCGGCTTCCTTGGATTCCATGATGCTCACGCTTCACGGCATCACAGGAGGGAATAGCGATCTCCCCGACAGCTCAATCGCAGACCTGCGAGACACGGCGCCAGACCAGATCATAGACATGGTCATTGCGTTGAACCGGTGGACTCCGGGGTCTTCTCAGTCGAAACGTTCCAGCG
>CAZRNL010000076.1:0-10289 GCA_964601395.1 uncultured Silicimonas sp.
CCAAGGGCGTATTGAACAGGCATCTCGTAGCCCGCGAAAGGTACAATCTTCGCGCCAAGCGCGAGGTGAAGGTCGTATAGCGGTGTGCGTTCCAGCTCCGGCATCGGTTCCCCGTTCATCTTCGCCGACGCGGACGCGCCAGGCACCTGAAGGACAGTGTTCTGTCCCTGGGCGCCCCCTCTGTCCTTTCGCCTGAGATCGTTATCCCTTCGGCGCCCCTACCGGGGTCTCTCCAGAGTCTGTCACGGCGCGGCGGTCCGTTTGCCTGAGAGTTTACCGGGGCGGTTGCTCCTTCGGCACCGGGAATGATCCGGATTCTCCCGTCGCGTCGACCTTACGCATACAAGCGTATGCAGGCCGCTGGCAAGACCTTGTCTTTCGCGCTCAGGCGCGGCAGGGAAAGGGCATGACACGCCCGTTTTTCTTTGGCTATGGCTCGCTCGTGAACCGCAAGACCCACGACTACGCCGACGCTCATCCGGCAAGGATCGCTGGCTGGCGGAGGGCATGGCGGCATGTGGAAGGACGGCAAGTGGCCTTCCTGACAGCGGTTCCCGATCCGGACAGCATGATCGATGGCCTGATCGCCCACGTGCCTGGCGGAGACTGGACGACGCTCGACATGCGCGAGCATGCCTATGCGCGAGTCTTGGCGCCGGATGTCGAGCACAGGATTACCGGAGCGACCGAGATTCACATTTACCACGCGCCTGCCGACATGCATGCCCCCGCAACGCGGATGCGGCCCGTCTTGCTCAGCTACGTCGATGTCGTCGTGCAAGGTTATCTGCGCGAGTTCGGCGAAGCGGGTGTCGCCCGGTTCTTCGAGACGACCGACGGCTGGGACGCTCCGGTCAAGGATGATCGCGCAAGTCCCGCGTATCCACGGCATCAGCAATTGATACCTTCGGAAACCGCACTGGTGGATCACTGGCTCGACCAACTGGCCGTCGAACCTGTCTAGCGGCGATGGTGAAGCGCGCGGCGCGTCTTCATGCGCGCGCGACCAATGCCCCGCATGCTATCGCCGATACCGAAGGCGCCGGGGAGCCACGCTCCCCCGGCGGGTCGATGCGCCGCGGGGCGCATCGGAGATCAGAGCATCATCTGGTAGGTTTCCGGAACATAGTGGAAGGAGCCGGGGCCTTCCGCGGTCACGTAGCCCATGCCGGGCCATGGCATGTGGTAGCCAATCAGCGGGATACGGTCGGCTGCGACCATGCCCAGAACGCGCTTGCGGGTCTCTGCGGCAGCAGCCTTGTCGGCATCGAAGCGGACTTCCCACTCGGGATAGGCCAGCGACCACACGTAGTGGTTTGCAGTGTCCGCTATCAGCAGCACCTGCTTGCCACCCGACTCGAGCATATAGACCATGTGGCCGGGCGTGTGCCCGAATGCGGCCATCCCGGTGATGCCCGAGGCAACGCTGCCCCCGTCGCCGATGAACTCGAAGCGGTCGGCGAAGGGCTTGACCTTGCCGGCGAAGGTTTCGTTGTCGGTTCCGTTCCAATGATCGAACTCGACCTGACCGGTCACGTAGCGCGCGTTCGGGAAAGTCAGGTTGCCAGCGTCGTCTGTCATGCCGCCGACGTGGTCGCCATGCATGTGGGTGATGACGACGACGGTCACGTCGCCCGGTGCGATGCCGGCGGCGTCGAGTGCGGCCGTGATGCCCGCAGAGTTGAGCCCTGTATCGAACAGGACGACGTCGTTGCCTGCCCGTACGACTGTCGGCGTGAAGAAGAACTGCGACTTGTCGGCAGGGATGAAGTTCTGGGCACTGACGGCGGCAAATTCGTCTGCCGACACGTTGGTGCCGAAGATCGTCTGGATGTCTTCCACAGGGCGGGTTCCAGCCAGAAGGGTTGAAACCTGGAAGTCACCGAGGGCGAAGGTTCTCTGAATGGCATTCTGCGGCATCGCGGCATGGCTCGCGGCAAGAACGGGCTTCACGCCGTAGGCACCCACGAGCGGCAGGGCGGCGGCACCCGCAAGAACGGTGCGGCGGGAAATAAATGTATCGGTCATGGGATCATCGCTCCGAATGGTGAGGAATATTCTTCAACCTAGACCCGAGCGGCCTCACGTCGATGTGCAATCGCGCACAGTGTTGCGCGTTTATGCGAGCAGATCAGGTCCACCACTCGTCGATCGCGGCTATATCCTCGTCCGACCAGCCGAAATGGTGCGCCAGTTCATGCACCGTCACATGAGCCACGAGATCCGACAGCGCCACATCTCCGCGTCCGATCCATTCGTCCAGTATCGCACGGCGGAACAGCCATATCGCGTCAGGCTGCACCGGTTGGTCCGACACCGATTTCTCGGTCAGGGGAATGCCTTCGTAGAGCCCGGTCAGTTCGAAGGGATCGTCGACACCCAACTCCTCGAGCATCGCGTCACTGGCCAGGTCCTCGACCCGAAGCGCGACCGCGGCCGCACCAAGTCGAAACGGCTCAGGCAAGGCCCTGATGGCAGCGAGTGCCATGGCCTCGATATCGGCGGCGTCAGGGGCGGTGGTATTGGTCCAGTCCATGGTTTTCGATATAGCGGTTCAGGGTTGGAGAACAGTCCGCCACTGCGATATCCTGCGGGTATGAGCGAGAACAAGACCAGGGCCACCGAAACGGACGTGGCGGCGTTTCTGAATGCCGTCACGCCCGAGGAAAAACGCACCGATGCATTGCGTCTCGACAGGATTTTCAGGGATGCGACGGGGTTCGAGCCCGCAATCTGGGGATCCTCGATCGTCGGCTACGGGCGGTATCACTACGTCTACGAAAGTGGGCGCGAAGGCGACTATCTGGCGACCGGCTTCTCTCCCCGAGCCCGAAATTTCTCGGTCTACATCATGCCGGGCTATGCCGGTTTCGGTGACATTCTCGACCGTATCGGAAAACACAAGTTGGGAAAATCCTGTCTGTATTTCAAATGCTTGTCCGATATCGACGAAAACGCGCTTCGCGACCTGATCCGCGCCGGACTGGAGGATCTTCGCAGACACTGGGCCGTCCGCCCCTCCTGAGCGGTTGCGATGGACAATTGCGGGGCTTTGTGAAAAAGGCTCGCGGCCAAGGAGACCGCAGATGACCACGACCCGCTTCGCCCCCTCGCCCACCGGTTACATCCATGTCGGTAACCTGCGCACGGCGCTGTTCAACTGGATGATCGCGCGCAAGGCCGGCGGCACCTTTATCCTGCGGATCGACGACACCGACCCCGAGCGGTCGAAAGAGGAATACGTCGATGCGATCAAGGAAGACCTGACCTGGCTCGGCCTGCACTGGGATCGGGTCGAGCGGCAGTCAGAGCGACTGGACCGCTATGCGGAGGCCGCCGACACCTTGCGGAACATGGGCCGGTTGTACGAGGCGTGGGAGACGCCGACAGAACTGGACCTCAAGCGCAAGAAACAGCTGAACATGGGCAGACCGCCTGTCTATGACCGCACGGCCCTTTCGTTGTCGGATGCCGACAAGGCCAGGTTGCGAGATGAGCGCGGCCAAGGAGTTTGGCGTTTCAAGCTCGACCATGAGCGGATCGAGTGGCCAGACGGAATCCTCGGCGACATCTCGATAGACGCGGCTTCGGTCAGCGATCCGGTGCTGATCCGGGCCGACGGTCAGGTTCTCTACACCTTCGCTTCGGTCGTCGACGACATCGACATGGGTGTCACGAACATCGTGCGCGGAGCGGATCACGTGACGAATACCGCGACGCAAATCCAGATCATCAAGACCCTGGGCGGCACGCCGCCCACCTTTGCTCATCATTCGCTGCTGACCGGACCGCAGGGCGAGGCGCTGTCGAAGCGGCTGGGAACGCTGGCGCTGAGGGATCTGCGCGAGAGGGGGTTGGAACCGATGGCTATCCTGTCGCTGATGGCGCGTCTTGGGTCCTCCGATGCGGTCGAGTTGCGGGCAAACCACGACGAGTTGATCGAAGGCTTCGACATCGGCCACTTCGGGGCCGCGCCGACCAAGTTCGACGCCGATGACCTGGTGCCTCTGACAGCGCGGGTCGTGCAGTCCCTGGAAGCCGATGCCGTCAGCGACGAACTGGCGGCGGCCGGCGTTCCGGATGATGCTCGCGAGGCCTATTGGACGGTCGTGCGCGGCAACGTCGGAACCCGCGCCGAGGCAGGAGTCTGGTGGCCGATGGTCAATGGCGAAGCAACGCCGTTGCTAGCGGACGAAGACCGGGAGTTTGTGGCCAAGGCATTCGAGATGCTTGGCGAGCCGCCCTACTCCGCCGAGACCTGGAGCACATGGACGAACGCCGTCAAGGATGCGACCGGGCGCAAGGGCAAGGGGCTCTTCATGCCGCTGCGACTTGCCGTAACGGGCCAGCAGCGCGGACCCGAGATGGCCGAGGTGATGCCGCTCCTGAGAAAGAAGCCCGCAGTCTGAGCCAATCTCAACGCGGACCCTCTTGCACTGATTGCGCTAACGGTTCATGGTCCCCGGCTCAGGGAGACTGGAGACCTTTGCGATGAAATCGCACATCCTGACGATCACATTGAACCCGACCGTGGACTTCTGCACCACGTCGCCCCACATCGTGCCGGGCCCGAAGCTGCGCTGTACCGATCCGCAGATCGATCCGGGCGGCGGCGGAATCAACGTTGCGCGGGCGGTGAAACTTCTGGGCGGACAGGCCACGGCACTGGTCGCCATTGGCGGCGCGACGGGCGCACATTTACTGCAATTACTTGCACTTGAGGGGGTCCCGACGGTGGCCTTCCAGGGGCCCGGCGAGACGCGGCAATCCATGTCGGTCATAGACCAGGGCAACGGCGATCAATACCGCTTCGTCATGCCGGGACCGATCTGGACGGAAGCCGACGTGCCGCGCGCGCTGGCGTCCGTCGATCAGGCCACAAGCGAGGACACGCTGGTCGTGTTGTCCGGCAGCCAGCCGCCAGGCGTGGCAAAGGACTTCCCGTCGATACTGGCCGACCACGTGGGCGACCGAAGGGCGCGGCTGATCGTCGATACGTCCGGTCCGGCGCTGTTCCATCTGGTCGAGCAGCCGCGCGCGGCGCTGCATGTCCTGCGCATGGATGGGCCCGAGGGGGAAGAGCTTGCCGGGCGGTCGCTGCCAAGTCGGGAAGACACCGCTGCCTTCGCGCAAGACCTTGTAAACAAGGGCGTTGCGAAGATCATCATCGTTGCGCGGGGCGCGGACGGATCGGTTCTGGCGACCGCCGACGGGGCCTGGCACTCGGTCAATCCGCCGGTGAAAGTGGTCTCGAAAGTGGGGGCCGGCGACAGTTTTGTCGGGGCCTTCACGCTGGCGCTTGCGGGATCGGAGCCGGTCGAGGACTGCTTGCGCTGGGGCGTGGCGGCGGCGAGTGCTGCGGTGATGTCGGACGCGACGCGGCTGTGCGACCGCAAGACCACCGAGGAATTGCTGCCCCGGTGCACCGTCACGCAACTTTGACGCGCAACGTTCGGTGGGGTTTCGCACTCCGCGACCCGGCCGACCCTCCGAATCACGGTTAACGACAGGGTTTTCCGGCGTTTCCGGCTTTCGGTATCACGTCGGTATCACGTCGGTATTGCGTCGGTGTCGATATCGGTGGAACGGCGGATTAACTGCCCGCACGTCCCGAACCTTGAAGTTCCATGAACAAACGCGCCCCCGTCGCCGGGAGCGCGTTTCGATCCGATCTTACCGGTAAACTCAGGCGGCAGCGCTCTCGGCGGAGCGACCAGCGGCGATGCGCCCGGTCATGTCCACCAGCCGTTCGGCCTGATGACGGATCGCGGCGCGGCCCTTGTCGTCGAACTGGCCGACAGTGGCGGAATATCCGTAGGGATTACCGCCTGCCTCGGAGAGCACTGCGCTGGTATAGCCCGGCGGAACCGACACCGCGCCCCAGTGGGCGGCGGTGACATAGAGACCCTGAAGCGTGGTCTCTTGTCCGCCGTGCGGGTTCTGCGCGCTGGTCATCGCGGTGAAGGTCTTGTCGGCCAGTCCGCCCTTCATCCAAAGCGGCCCGAGCGTGTCGATGAAGGCGCGCATCTGGCTGGGAACGGAGCCATAGCGGGTGGGTGCCGAGAAGAAATAGCCGTCGGCCCAGTCCATGTCGTCAACCGAAACTTCGGGGATGTCCTGCATATTCTCAAGTTGGGACTTCCAGGCATCCTGGCCCTCGACGACCTCTTTCGGGGCGGTTTCGCGAATACGGCGAAGACGCACGTCGGCGCCCGCCGCAGTAGCGGCCTCGGCGGCGACCTGGGCCATCTGGTGGTTGGTGCCGTAGGTGGAATAAAAGACGATAGCGATCTTCGGTTTCATTGAAATTCTCCTGTCGCGTTGTGCGTGTCGCGTTGTGCATTCATGGAGATAACGAAGTCCTGGGGCATTTCGATCCGACGAAATCGCACAGATCCCGTTCGCTACTGCACGAGCTGGCGAGATCGGGATGGCCGAGGAGGATGCCTCCGGTGCGCGGTCAGTCGCCCGAAGGCCCTGACGGCGCGACGGTCCAGGTGGCCATGGTCCAGACGATGAGTTCGCGCGAGGATACCTTTTCGATCCGAAAGCCGGAGGCTTCGGCGGACGCGATGAAGCGGGCGACGAACGCATCCTGTCCCAGGTCTGAAAGCGCAACCGGCAACGTGATGCTGCGCGGCACCAGAAATTTCAGTGCATCCGTGCGGGTCGTAGGCTGAACAAGTCCCGCTTCGACGGCCGCGGGGTGTGTCAGGCGAAACCCGAGTTTAGCGCCCCCGCGCGGGACCACGACGAGTTTCATCTCTTCGACGTCCGCCCAGTCGATCCGGTGTGTCTTCTCGCGGCCCCAGATGGTTCGAAGAATGACCGAAAAGCCCAAGGGCCGGAACGTCACCCACAGCCCGCGCCGGGTGGGTCTGAACCAGAGCCAGACCGCGAGCGCGACAAGCAGGAGGCCGACCGAAATCAGGATCAGGACAAGGAGCGTGGGGAAGCGCCCGCTTCCGGCGCCGTCGTCGCGCAGGAGCATCAGGAACAGATCGGTCCCCAGGTAGAGCGGCAGCCCCGCCATGACGAGGACAAGGGCCGCGCCGATCCTGTTCAATCCTGACGCCGGTCCGATCGGGTCGGGCACTACGACGGGTCGCGCCATCGGTTCACGATGGGATAGCGGCGGTCGAGCCAGAAAGACCCTTTGGTCAGGCGCGGACCTGGGGCGGACTGGAAGCGCTTGTATTCGGCCAGATAGATCAGGCGTTCGATCTTCTTGACCGTGTCGCTGTCGAAGCCCATTGCCACGACTTCACCTACAGAGAGGTCCTTGTCGATCAGGGCATCGAGGATGATGTCCAGATCCTTGTATTCGGGCAGCGAGTCGCTGTCCTTCTGGTCTTCGCGCAGTTCAGCCGACGGCGGCTTGTCGATGACGCGGGGCGGGATGACCTCGCCTTCGGGTCCCATCATCCAGTCGCGGTGGTTGGCATTGCGCCAGCGGCATGTCTCGAAGACCCGCATCTTGTAGAGATCCTTGATCGGGTTGTAGCCGCCCGCCATGTCGCCATAGATCGTGGCATAGCCGACCGCGACTTCCGACTTGTTGCCGGTTGTCAGCAGCATTTCCCCGAACTTGTTGGACAACGCCATCAGCATGACGCCCCGAAGGCGCGACTGGATGTTTTCCTCGGTGAGGTCGGGCTTGGTGCCTGCGAAGACCTCCGCAAGCGCTCCGTTCACCGCATCGACGGGATCCTTGATCGAGATCGTGTCGAGGCGGTTGCCAAGGCGTCGTGCGACCTCGCCCGCGTCGTCGAGCGAGGATTGGCTGGTGTATTTCGATGGCAGCATCACGCAGCGGACGTTCTCCGGCCCGATGGCGTCGGCGGCGATGGTCGCGACGATGGCGCTGTCGATGCCGCCCGAAAGGCCCAAGAGCACCTTCTTGAAGCCGGTCTTCCGCAGGTAGTCGCGGAGCGCGGTCACCATCACCCGATAATCCTGTTCCCATTCATCAGGGAAACGGGCGATTTCACCGGGCACCGCGGCCCAGCCCTGGTCACTTTGCTCGAAATCGACATGCGTGATCGCTTCCTCGAAAAGCGGCAGGTGAACGGCCAGCGTGCCGTGCGGGTTGAGAACGAAGCTGCCGCCGTCGAAGACCTGGTCGTCCTGTCCGCCGATCATGTTCAGGTAGACCAGCGGCAAGCCTGTTTCGATGACACGGGCCACCATCATGTTCACGCGCGTGTCGTACTTGTTGCGGTAGTAGGGCGACCCGTTGGGAACGAGCAGGATCTCGGCGCCCGACTCGGCCAGCGCCTCGGGCACGTCCTCGTGCCAGGCATCCTCGCAGATCGGGGTGCCGATGCGGACGACGCCGAGGTCGTAGGGGCCGCCGATCGGGCCGGGTTCGTAAAGCCGGACCTCGTCGAAGACGGTCTCGTTGGGAAGCTCGTGCTTGAGCACCTGGCGCACCAGACGCCCGGCCTTGAGGACGTGATAGGCGTTGTAGAGATTGCCGCCCTGGATCAGCGGACCGCCGATGCCCAGCGCAGGTCCGTCGGCGCAATCCTCCATCAATTTCGCGACATGAGCCATGGCATCGCGGGTGAACGCTTGCTTCATCACCAGGTCCTGCGTCTGGTAACCGGTGATGAACATCTCGGGCAGTGCCACGAAATCGGCGCCGGCCGCGCGGCCTTCCTCCCAGGCGCGGCGCGCCAGAGCGGCGTTGCCCTGAAGGTCTCCGACCGTCGGGTTCATCTGCGCCAGCGTCAGGCGGAAGCGTTGCACCATAAACCCGATCTCCTGTCTTCAGAGCGTCTTAGCAGACAATCGCCCGAGGAAAAGAGGCAGCCGGTCGCGGTTGGGGAAAAGCGTTGCGGGGCCTGACCTGCTCCTTTAGGTTTTGCAGGACACGACCGGAGAGACGGAATCTCCGGCATGAGCAAGATGATGTGGGGTATCTTATGATCAGGGGTCTCGGAGCAGGAACGCTGGCGCTTGCCGCATTGATCGCAACCGGAGCCTGGGCGCAGGACGGCCAGGTCATCACCAAGCAGTATGACGACGGAGGCGTCTACGAGGGCACCTTCAAGGACGGCAAGCAGGACGGGCGCGGCAGCTATCGGCTGCCGAACGGCTATGTCTACGAAGGCGAGTGGGTCGACGGCGAGATCCGTGGCCAGGGGCGCGCGGAGTTTCCGAACGGCTCGGTCTACGAAGGCGAGTTCGTCGCGGGCAAGCCGGAGGGCACCGGCAAGATCACCTTTGCGGACGGCGGCACCTACGAAGGCGAGTGGAAAGACGGCAAGATCAACGGCCAGGGCACGGCGCTTTACGCCAATGGGGTGCTCTACACCGGCGGGTTCGAGGATGCGCTGCACCACGGACAGGGGCGGATGGAGAGCCCGAACGGCTATATCTACGACGGCCAGTGGGTGCGCGGCATCAAGGAAGGCGAAGGCTCGATCACCTACCCCGACGGCGCAGTTTATACCGGGACGCTGGTGCGTGGCGTGCGCGAAGGCAAGGGTACGCTGATCATGCCCGACGGGCTGGTCTATGAAGGCGACTGGGCCCAGGGCCAGATCAACGGAACCGGCAAGCTGACGCAGCCGAACGGCGATGTTTACGAAGGTACTCTGGTCGACGGCAAGCGACAGGGCGAGGGCAAGGTCACCTATGCAAACGGCGACGTCTACGAAGGCACCTTCGTGGACGACCAGCGTGATGGTCAGGGATCGTTCATCGGCACCGACGGCTATGTCTACCAGGGCGCTTGGAGCAGGGGCTCGATCTTGGGCGAAGGGTCCGTCACCTATCCCGACGGCTCGGTCTATACCGGCAGCTTCGCCAACGATCTGGCCGACGGCAGCGGCAAAATCGTCTACCCGGACGGCAACACGTATGAAGGCGAATGGACGGCCGGGGTGATCGAAGGTACCGGCGTCGCCACCTATGCGAACGGGCTGGTCTATGAGGGCGAGTTCAAGGACGCCAAGATGGACGGCCAGGGAAAGATGGTCTTTGCCGACGGCTACACGTACGAAGGCGGCTGGAAAGCCGGTCAGCGCGAGGGCCAGGGCATCGCCAGGTATTCCGACGGCACCGTGTACGAGGGCAACTTCGTCGCCGGGCAACGCGAGGGCCAGGGCAAGATCATGATGCCCGACGGGTTCGCCTATCAAGGCGAATGGAAGGCCGGCGAGATCGACGGACAGGGTGTCGCCACCTACGCCAACGGCGACGTCTACGAGGGCACTTTCGTAAGGGGCAAGCGGCAGGGCGAGGGCACGATCCGCTATGCCACAGGAGAGGAGCGCTCGGGC
>CAZRNL010000077.1:0-7099 GCA_964601395.1 uncultured Silicimonas sp.
GCGCCGCATCAACCCGAGCCCGGCATGAATACCGGGCAAACCAGCGAGCAGATCAAGCCGAAAGGCCGGAAAAACCGGGAGTGAAAGGCGCCGCGCCGTGACCGTACCGAGGCACCAGGCACCCAACCCGACGGGAACACTCCCGCTTCACGCCAAACGCACCGTTGCGCACCCGCGAAAATGGTCAAAAATCGAGGTGCCCTACAACCATCTGCGGCCGCACGCCGCCCATGGCGGACATCTATTGCGCCAAATCCGACTCGGCGTGCGAGCCGATCCAGGCGACCAAGAGAAGGCGCTGCAGCGGCCAAGGGTCAGGATTTCGGCTTCGTCCTCTGCGGACAGGCCTAGAACGCGGCGTTGAGCGGTCGCCCACCCCGGGCGCTTGCCGCTTAGGTCGCGCTCTCGGAAACTCTGATCATCGTGACCGTGAGGCCGGCCGGCAGCGCATAATTACCTGTGGCGCGTGTCGCTAGCTCCAGCTGGATCGGCAGTTGTTCGCCATGCGAAAGCCGGTCGAAATCTGCGATCTCGCCCTACCCCTCAGGCTACACGCCCCTCGATTGACGACAGCACGCGCTCGATCTCGGACAGTGCTCGCTCCACATCTGCGGACTTGCCCGACATGTATAGTCGACCGGCCGCGCCGATCATCTGAACATCGACCAGGGTCAATTCAGGTGAGACCTTCTCTGCCTCGTTGGCTGCAATCGCTGCGTAAAGCGCCGGAACCATCTCGACGATAAGCAGGGTTTCCCCCGGCAGAACCATCGACGCCTGCCGGTTCCTGTTGATGATCACCGCGTGTTGATCCGCGATATCCACGATCACATCAGTGTAAAGTACTTTGGCGGCAAGAGGTTGGCTCGCACTCAGACCCAGCCCCTCCAGCATCGCCTGGCCAGCCTGCAACAGCTTGGCCTTGTCCCCGCCATGGATTTCAAGAATGCCGAACTGGCGTTCGACAAACAGGATTCCCGGCTCAAGATCAGGGTCTGCCTTCAGCGCCAAGTCGATCACCCGCTCGATCATCAGGCCGGGTGCGACCTCGATGATCAGGGCATGCTGACCGGCGAAGGGCGGATAGCCCCGGGCCCGGGTCGGGGTGCCGAGATAGGCCGCAAACTGCGGCTGAAGGCTTTCCAGGGTCAGGTAGACCCGAAGATCGCCCTTCGCGGGTTTCACAGGATCAGCCACGCGTTCGCACCCCTTCCGGCCATCAGCTCACAGTCGACGACGGTTACTTCGCGCCGGACGAGGTGAAGAACTTCGACACATCCGCATGCGGGCGCGGGATCACGTGCACCGACACCAGAGTACCGACCTGGCCGGCCACTTCGGCACCAGCCTCGGTCGCGGCCTTCACCGCACCCACATCGCCCGAGATCACCACGGCGACCAGGCCATCGCCTACTTCCTCGCGGCCGACGATGGCGACATTGGCGGCCTTGACCATGGCATCCGCAGCTGCGAGCGCGGCCACATAGCCTTTGGTTTCGATCATTCCCAGTGCATTGCCAGACATTTTAGACTCCCTTGGCTTTCGATTGATTGTAACGGGTTGGTTCAGGACGGATCGTCGATCGACCCGATGATGAGTGCATCGATCGGTGGCGTCTTGCCACCGAACCACGAAGCGGCCACCGATCCGGTGGCAATGATGACCTTCTCGCCGATGCCACAGCCAAGCGGATCAAAGGCCAGCATCGTGCCGCTAGACCCGTCGACCTGAACTTCTAGCATCGAGCCGGCTGGTATTTCGGCGACCTTCTTGGTCGACCAGATCCGGCCGGTCACGGTTCCCTTGATCATTGCTTGATCCTTTCGAACTTGAGGCCGAGGCGGCGGCCTGCATCTTTGGCCATCGGGGTCAGTACTGCGGTAGGCACCAGACGCACCGTCGTTCCAGGATCAATCCCCTGCAGCCTGCGTTCGGACACCACGCCTTCCAGCGTGACAGTCGCAGGCGTGGCAACCGTTGCGGCTGCCACGGCACCTGCTGCCAATGTGAACCTTAGAGTTCCGGCTCGCACCGCCTCGATCACGCCAAGGGCGGCGAGCTTTTCCACAAAGGCCTGCAGGTCGGCGTCCGTCCTTATCGCCACGCTGTGCCTGCCGTCCTGCTGACCATGCGTCGCTATCGCTTCGCGCAGAACCTCGCGAACCATGGCGCGCAGATCGATGCCAGTCTCCGTTCCCATCACCGCACCCCCAAGGCATTTTCGGCAGCATGGGCGGCAGCCTTGACCTCGGATTCCGATCCCGAAAGGTAAAGCCGCCCAGTGGCCCCGATGATCCGGTAGTCCACCAGTTTGATCGTGGCGGCCTTCTCAGCCTCGTTACAAGCTAGGATCGCATAGGCCGCGGGCTCGCATTCCAGCACGTAGAGGCTTTCACCTGCCAACAGCATCGAGCCCCCCTTGTTGCGGTTGATCAGGAAAGCATGACCCGGATCGACCCGGCTTATGATCTTGGAGGACAGGATCTTCGGCTTGATCGCCTCATCAGGCGACTTTCCCATCGCGGCGAGCACCGCCGCCGCCGAAGCCTTGACCGCCGAAATGTCGCGGCTGTGTATCTCGAGATACCCGAACTGGCGTTCGACCACGAGAATGCCGCCCTGCACATCAGCCTCTTTCAGGGCGATGTCGGTCAGGGCCTCGATGTCGATGCCGGGGGCCACCTCAATGATCTGGGCGGCCATGTGGCGACGGGGCAGCGACCCGCGGATCCATGAGCCAAGGGAGCACATCGTCTGCGGTTGCAACTGGTCCACGAAGATGAAGGATCTGAGTGTTCCCATGATTACGCCGCGCGAACCGCGCTCAACTCCTCGAGGATGATCTTGCGCAGCTCGCGGCGCAGCGCGTCAAGGTCAGCGTTCTGGGCGACCGCCGAAAGCGGGGCGTGCTGGGCTCTGGGCAGGTTCAGCGGGTCTACCCCGTTGAAATCGCCGAAGGTTTCTGCCGCTTCCTTGTTATAGGCGATCCTTGCATATTGTACGAGGTGGTGCGGCGTCAGGTTCTCCGACAGGCTGGAGCCGCCCGAAAACCCGGTACCGATGGTCATCGACGGCCCAAGGTGCGTCTCGAACCCCGAAGACCCCAGCGAACAGCCGGTGTTGACAGCCACCCGCAGCGCCGGAAGGGCGGCAGCAAAGGCCATGATGTTGGTTTCCTTGCGCGAATGGATCGCTGCGGAATGCCCCCGTCCCGCCGTCCGCATCATCGAACGCGCGCAGGCGATGGCCTGATCGATGTTGGCAACCCGAGCAAAGGCCAACACCGGGCACAGCTTTTCGCGCACCAGTTTCTCTTCGGGCTGCACCAGATCGACCGGCGTGACCAGGATCTTCGCGCCCGGCGCATTGAAGCCCGCCTCGCGGGCAATCATGGCGGCGTCCTTGCCGATCATGGCAGCGTTGAAGCCATGACCAGTAAACAGCAGCTTGCGCAGCTTGGCCACTTCCTCGGCCGAACAGACATGCGCGCCTTCCGACTTCATCGCCGCAAGCAGCGCGTCGGCAACGGTGTGATAGGCAAGCAGCGTCGACTCGTTGGTGCAGAGAATTGAATTGTCGAAGGATTTTGACAGCACGATCCGCCGCGCCGCCTGCCGCAAATCGGCGGTGTCATCCACAAGAACTGGCGCGTTGCCGGGGCCGACCCCGAAGGCCGGATTGCCAGACATATAGGCCGCCTTGACCACGGCCGGCCCGCCTGTTGCGATGACCAGATCGACCCGTTCGTCCGAGATCAGCTTTTCGATCAGCGGGATGGTGGGCTCGTCGATCACCTGAATTACGCCATCCGGCGCGCCTGCGGACATTGCGGCCTCGGCCAGCATGGCGGCTGCATCGGCGCAGACCGCCTTGGCCCCCGGATGCGGAGAGAGGATGATCGCATTCCGCGTCATCAGTGCCATCAACGTCTTGAAGTAGACGGTCGCAACCGGATTGGTCACCGGGATCAGTGCAAAGATGACCCCTGCGGGGCGCGGCAGTTCAACGATCTTCTTCGTGGCGTCTATGCGCGGTGCGACAAAATCCTCGTCCCCATACATCTCGACCAGCCCGCGCGAACAGGCCTCGTTCTTCTGGCGCTTGTGGTCCACCACGCCCATGCCGGTTTCCCGCACCGCCCAATCGGCATAGAACTGGGCCTTGGCATGGGCCGCATGAGCCACCGCGTTCACAATGCGGATCACCGTGGCGCGGTCCAGCTTCTGGAACTTAACCGCCGCCCAGCGTGAGCGTTCGACCTTCAGCTTTGCCTGTTCGTAGACCGCGTCCGGAACCGTCAGCAGAACTTGATCCATGTGCTATTTCCCTGCCGCTGTAATAAGTTCCCTGGCGCGCGGCATGGCCGCATCAAACCGGTCCATGATCTCTTGGCACATCGCATGGCTAAGAAGCACGCCTGGCTTCCACTGCAGGACCCGCTTGTCGAGGGAAGAGAAGATCGCCCAGACGCCATGTTCGTAGAGCGCGCGGCTGACATAGACGGCGCCTTCGGGGTGGTTGAACACCAACCCAAGCACGACGCCACGCTGGCGTACGCCGGAAAAAATGTCTCCGTGGCGCTGGATCATTTCAGCCATCGCTTCGCGGAAGAACTCGGTCACCGCATGCACCGAGGCAATTGTCTCGGGCCGATGCAGCATCTCGATGACCTTGTGCGCAACGATGCAACCCAGTTCGGCCCCACCTGTAGTCGAGATATGGGCGGCGCCATCCTCGTTCAGCCATTCGCCTGCGCGCTCGTTCACCAGACAGGCCGAGATCGGGTAAAGACCGCCTGACAGACCCTTTGCCGTGACCATGATGTCAGGTTGAATGTTGTAAGTCTGCCACCCCCAGAGTTGACCGCAGCGCATCATGCCGGTCTGAACTTCATCGGCGATGTACATTGCACCGTACTTCTCGCAAAGCGCCTTGCAGGCCTGCAGGTAGCCGTCATTCGGCATCGGGAAGCCATAAGTCGCCGGGATCGTCTCCATGATCAGGGCCGCAATGTCGCCAGCCTTAAGTGCCTGCTCCATCGCGTCGATGTCGTTGAAGGGCACCTGGATAAAGGTCTCGGGCATGTCCGCCAGGAATATTTTTGAAAATCTGTCGTCCCCCGTCGCCACGGACAGGCCGCCGTGTCCATGATAGCCCTTGATGATCGACACGATCTTGCGCCGCTTCGTTGCATATCGGGCAGACTTTATTGCGATATCAACAGCTTCAGCACCACCTGCGCCATAAACTACATACTTCATGCCCGGGGTGACGCCCAGCAGCGACTCTGAAAGAGCCGCCCGCGCGACCGAGGGAAACCAGTGGTTTCCCATGTCGAAGTAGTCCAGCGCGCCCTTCAGGGTTTCAACCAACTCGGGATGACGATGGCCCAGATTGTAGGTGCCACCATTCAGATGCAGGTCGATCAGACGGCGCCCGTCCATGTCGTAAAGGCAATAGCCCTCGCGCCGGTCGATCACCAGATCGATACCGGCCTTCTGCCAGAACTTGGTCTTGTCAGGGTTCCAGAACCGGATCGACTTGTCGAACAAGTCCTGCTTGTTCTCAAATCTGAAGTGGCCGTAGTCGAACATCCTGCACTCCCTCGGGCCAGAATATGCCCAACATCAAACATGCAATGATGGAAGCATGTCACACTTGCAGAGTCAACATTGAGTTTTCAGCGGAATTGATCGAGAAGTTGCCGGATCTTGGGCTAGAGGTCAGTGTGTGACGCCTGACACGCTTTGATCAGGAGGAAGTATGAACAAGTCAGAAGCACGACCATGCAAGGCCGACCGACAATCCCGCATCGTGGCCGAACTTCGGGCCACTCCAACCTTGCGGGTGAACGACCTCTCCTCGCGCCTTGGAGTATCAACCGAAACCGTGCGCCGCGATCTTGCCGAACTGGAGGCCGCTGGCCTGATAAGCCGCACCTATGGGGGTGCGACCAGTGCTGCAAGGGGCGAACCCGGCATCGCGATCCGGGAAACGCTGATGGTTGACGAGCGCCGCAAGATCGCCCGAGCGGCAATGGCGCTGGTCGAGCCAGGCGACATCTTGATGATTGGTGGTGGCGCGACAACTCTGCATCTTGCCCGCCGGCTGGCAGCGGACTTCGACCACCTCACGATCATCACCCATGCCTTCTCGATTGCTACGGCGCTTTCGACGAACCCTACCCATCGCGTGCTGATGCTTCCGGGACAATTTGATGGCCGGGAAGGTCTTATCCACGGCGCCGACACCATCGACGCCCTTCAGTTGTTTCACGCCAGCAGGGCCTTTCTCGGGGCCAGTGGATTGACCGAAGAAGGGCCGAACGATGCCGGGCTTGGCCCCAGCCTTGTTTATGGCGCGATGGTCCGCCGGTCGGGTGAAACCATCATTCTAGCCGACCACACCAAGTTCAACGCCCCATCGCTGAAAGTCTTTACCAAGTGGACAGGCACGATGACGCTGGTCTCCGACACGGCGCCACAAGACACGCTTGCCGAGGCCCTGAAGTCTGCCGGCGTTCGAGTGTTCGTGGCCCCTCAGAACTCCTGATCGCTGTATCGGCCCGCGAACAGATCGTCGGCTCCAGCGAAACAAACTTGCCTGACGAGACCGCATCATGTCCCGCTGCTCTGGCGAGATTGAACGTGTGCTTCATGCGATGGAGGGGCGCCGCGCCCCAGGCGCGAAGATCAGGCCGTCGGTAACCCCATGATCGCGTGCAGCTCGTCGCTTGACATGACTTGGCAGTAAATCATGTTGATGATCTCCAGCTCCTTGCGATGCAGTTCGTCCGAGCCTGCAGCGCAGCAGTCCTCCAGCACCACCACCTGAAAGCTCTCGTCGGCAAGGCTGCGCACTGTCGAGGAGATGCATTGATCGGTAAAGATACCGGTGCAGATGACATTGCGGATGCCAAGGTTGTGCAGGATCAGCCGCAGGTTGGTGCCGGTCAGCGCGGAATCCGTGGTCTTGGTGATCTCGATTTCGTCGCCCAACGGTCTCAGCGCCTCGACGATCTGCGAGGGCCGGTCGTTCTTCGTCAAGAGAAGGTTGTTCCACCCGGGCAGCTTTTGCGAGAGCGAGCGATCGCGTCCG
>CAZRNL010000077.1:7109-10286 GCA_964601395.1 uncultured Silicimonas sp.
GTCCGTTACTGGTGTGGCAGGCGATGCGTGCAAAGATGCATTCCATGCCAACCGCCCGCGCCGAGGCCAGAAGTGCGGCGGTCCGCGGGATCACCTGGCGGTGCATGCGTTCGTGAAACGGTGTCCAGGCGTCCCATTCGGCCTGCCCGGCGGGCGAAAGCGCTGCCCGGTCTGGGCGTTCGAGATAGGTATTCTGGATATCGATCACGAGCAGCGCGGTTTCCTTCACCGGCAGCGCGGGGTCCTCCGGCTCGGGCGCGCCAGCGTAGTAGATGGATCGGAAGGCCGTTTTCCAAGACATGGCTCGCCTCAGTAACGATAGGTGAAAAGGCCGCGGCGCTCGTAGATCTCGGCCGCCTCCTCAAGCAAGGCGGCGATGCCGAGGGCGTTGTGCGCGCTGCGCAGCAGCGCCGCGCGGTCGAGGAGATCTTGGCGGGACTTGGCCCGGCCGGGGCGCAGCAGTTCGTAGGTTTCCATGATCACATCCTGCGGCACTTCCACCAGTTCCGCCGCGCGCTCGAAATTGAGTGCCAGCGTGGGCCGGCCCGCCGCACGGGCGATCTCGGCCTGGTCGCGCAGCGCATGCGGCGTAATCCGCAGGTCCTCCATCGTCACCTTTCCCTCCATCACCGCCTCGAGGGTGATCTCGTCAAGCGGAACGCCACGCCTGCCGCGCACCTCGCCGGGTCGGGTTTCGGCCAGCGGATAGTCGCCGATGCCAAGACGGGTCATGCGCGCACCTCCCTGCCGCCTGCGAGGAAGTCCAGTCTCACCTCCTCGGGTTCCGCGCCGTCTTCGGTCAGCGCGGTCTCGATGGCATAAATGAGCGCTACGCGCGCGTGATAGCGCGAGCCCATCGCCTCGCCACGGGTCGGCACCACCACCGGCTCCGGCGCCTCGCCAAGTGCATAGGCGGCGGCGTTGCGGCCGAACCCAGCATAGTGTTCCAGCAGCGTGATCGGCGCGTTGGAGAACAGCTCAAGGTTGTTGTGTGGCAGCCGGTCTGCGGCGTGGATCACCGCAGTTCCCTTGGCCTGAATGCCGATGCCGATACCCGAGCCGGAAAGGCGTGCCGCCGAAAGCCCGAGAAACGAGGTGTCTGCGGTGTGCTTCATCCGCACGACGCGCGCACGAAGCCCACGCGAGGCGATGCCATCGGTCAGCACGCGCAGCACCTCTGACAGCCGGTGCCCGGCGGTGGTGCGGAAGAGCTTGAGTCCGAAGGCCGGGCTGATACCGATCACCACCTCTTCGCGCGCGGTGCCGGGCATGGCCCGGCCCGTGGTCGCATAGGCGATGCTCTTCGCTTCGGCCTTCTCGTGCTCGGCTTCGGCGCGCAGGACTGCGGGCTGGTCGAGAACGTCGCGGATATCGACGATTTTGCGCCGTCGCTCCTCGCTCAGGCGATATCCGCTGCCGGGCCCGCTGTATTCGTTGGGGTCGTTGATAGCCGATATCACGCGGCCGTCGCGGATCATTGCCGAGGTCTGCAGATAGTCGCCCGAAAGCCTGAGCTTGACCATGTTGAGAAGGTTGCGCGCCTCTTCTTCGAAGCCCTGTCGCGCCAGCGCGCGGATCACATCAACCACGTCCAGCCCATAGTCGCGGATCGCCTCGCTGATCGTGGCGACCTCGCCGGGCAGGTAGCTGCGCGTCTCGGCCGAACCCGAGGCCACGACGACGCTGGCCTTCATGTCGGGCGTGGGTTCGGAAAGGCCCAAATCCTCAAACACTGCCGCAATTGCGTCGACTGCACGCAGCCGAAGGTCAAGCGCGCGGCCTTCGGCAAGCGGTGTAAGCCCACCGTCGGCCTCGAAATCGCGTTGCAGGACAAGATAGTCTTCCATCTCCTCGCCGTTCAGAAGCGAGGGGTTAAAGGAGTTGTCATAGGCTAGGATCGAGCCGAAGCCCGAGCAGATCAGGTCGGAGCCCGAGATCAGGTAGGGCAGGATCTTGGCGCCAACGCGGATCTCGCTTTCCGACGAGCGCGCGTCGTTGCCGCTGGCACATTCGAGGTCGAGCCAGACTGCGATCAGGTTCTCGGCCATCAGTTCGCGCACGCCGCCCGGCACCGAGGCGGTCAGCGGCGCGCCGTCGATGCCGCCGTTCTGCGTGCCCTGCACTCCCATGCCGCGCTGCAGGCAAAGGCAGCGCGCTTCAAGGTAGAGCAGCGTCTTGGATTCGTGAAAGCCCATAAGCAGTTCGGCACCCGCGCCCGAGGTGCAGCGCATCTTGATCCCGCGCGAGGCATAGGCGGCCGCTAAAAATGCCTTGGACCACGGCGTGTCATCACCGTCGGCAAAGCTCTTTTCGGTGCCGTAAACCGAAACCGTCTCAGCATAGGAGGTGAAGCCCGCCATGCCGATGCGCAGTTCCTCGGCTTCTTCCGAAGAGCATTGCAGCAGCGTGCCCCACCGCCCCACCGCTGCCCCCACCGCACAGGCCATTGCGTTCGACCAGGCATTGCGCGAGACGCGCATCGTGGTCTCGATCTCGTCAAAGCCGAAACCAACTGCGGTGGCAGCGTCGGCGGCCATCTGCAGGGGATCGTCCTTGGCGTTGGTGACATGCGCCTGGTTGCCCGGCGTGCAACGCGCACGCATCTTGGAATAGGCGAAAGCGATCTCGAGCGCATTGAGCCGCGACACCACATCGGCAAGCTTGGCCGGAGTAAGCCCATGCGCCAGCCGCACCAGTTCGGCGCGCGGCACGTTCATGTCGACCAGCATCCGCGCCAGATCGCCCGAGTCGATGGCCATCGCCTCTTCGGTGATCGCGGAATCGAGGTGGTGGCGGGCGATGAAGGCGTCGATGATGTCGAAGTCGCGCGCAAGGACGCCGTCCATGCATTCCACCCGCCCGCCGACGATCTTCACCGCCGGTTTTGGGTCGGCGGGGCTGTTGAAGGCGGCAAAGCCGTTCGCGGCATCCTCGCGGGCAAAGTTGTCAAGCCGCAGCGGTCGCGCGTCCCAGTCGGAAAAGCGCTTCCAGCGGTTCGGTCTTGTGGTTTCGGCCATGCCCGCTTCTCCCTTTCCCGGCCCCGTGGCCGCGGCCCGTCTCAGGCTGCAGAAAGCTTCCACCGTGCCAGGTAGTCCTGCGCCAGTTCGGCGGTGACACGCGCGAAGTGGGGTGCCATCGCCTGCGGTTCGGGTGCCTCGATATGGCTGCCGATCCAGG
>CAZRNL010000078.1:0-10158 GCA_964601395.1 uncultured Silicimonas sp.
CGGCGCCGGGCGGCACCGGGGCGGGTTCGGGCTGGACTATGAGATCGAACTCGGGCGCGGCACGGCGCGGGCGAGCTTCGTGATGGATCACGGGCGTGTCGGACCACAGGGAGCGCTTGGCGGATCGGATGGCGCGCCGAACATGGTCGAGGTCTGGCGGGACGGCGTCGTCCACGTGCCCGAGCACCTGTCGAAAGAGCAGGACATTCCGCTGAAGGCGGGCGACCGGGTGCGGGTGCGCACGCCTGGCGGCGGAGGTTACGGCGACCCGCTTGAGCGCGATCCTGCACTGGTGCTGAACGACGTTGCCCTGCAACGTTATTCCGTGGATGAGGCGCGCGAACTGTTCGGGGTGGTTGTCACCGCCTGGCCCGAAGTGACCGTTGACAGGGAAGAGACCGAGGCGCTGCGCAGGCAGCGGCGCGCACTCTAGCGGTCGCTCAGGGCTTTCAGACGATCGGCGTCGAGAAGCCCACTCCAGCGCAGCGGCGAGATCGGATAGTTCCCGTCCTGCGCCATCCGCTCGAAAGTAAAGTCCGGCTCCAGCCTTTTCAAGCGTTCAGCGGCGCGAATCGCGTCTTCGGGCCGATCTGAGGCCGCATAAAGCGCCGTCAGGTAGCGCAGTGGCGGACGGAACTCCGGCGACAGCGCGTGCGCGGCCTCGGCCAGCCTCAGCGCCTCTTCGCGGCGTCCGGTCAGGGCGGCGGTCAGGCAGCGTCCGAAATCCCACCAGTGCCCAAAGGGCGAGCCGGAGCTCATCCGCTGTGCGCGGACGGCAAGAGCGTGGGCCTCGCCGATATCTCCGGCGTAGAGTTTCGCGGTTGCGAGGCTGTTCCACGCCAGCGGGTTCGACGGGTTCAGAGAAACGCTGCGTCGGGCCAGCTCCATGCAGGCGTTCACGTCCTTGTCCAGAACCAGCCGCGAGTTCGCGACGGCGGCCAGCACCATCGAGTTCAGCGGCTCCAGTTCCAGTGCCTCGCGGCAAAAACCGCGCGCCTCTTCGGCCAGGTTCTCGGACCGGTCCTTGTGCAACTCGACATGCTGGATCAACCGAAGCTGGGCCCGCCAGGCTGCCGATAGGGCGCGCGGACCCAGTTCCTGCGCGCGGGCCAGCATCTCGTCGGCCTCCTGCAGCGCGTCGGGACGCAGGAAGAAGATCCTGCGGATGGCAAGCCGCGTGAGCAGGTTGGCGTCACGGATATCCTGAACCTCGGCGATCTTGACGGTCATCGCGTCGGCGAGAGCGTCGATCAATTGGTTGCCGAGCGACACGATTTCGAGATCCTCAACAGGCGGCGCTCCGTGCAGCTGGGTCGAGGTCAGGCCGGACCAGACCAGAACCGTTGGTTGCCCCTGATTGATCCGCGCCCGCAGGCCCACGCGGGCGCCACCCTGCCGGTAGGCCTGTACTTCGACCCGGAATGCGGTGGACGGCAATGCGGGTGCGTCTCCGAGATGGACATCGACCTGCAACGTCTCGCGCAGGCTGCGCGCGACGCAATCGACGAAGATGTCCTCGACCAACTCCAGCTCCGATCCGGTGTTGCTGAGCGTCTTGAACACGATGATCGGCCGCGTCGGAAGGTGTGCCTGGCGTGACACTTCCGGTCCGCGTTCAGGATCATTGGCGGGCTTCCTGTGGCGCTCGAGCCAATCCCCAAGTCCGTGGGCCGCCTTCGACAGCCCGACCCCCTCGAGGAACTCGGAGCCCGGCTCGGCGTCCAGCAATTCGATGCGTTCGAGATCGAGCATCACGCTGCGGCGGTCGGACTGCAGAAGGTCCCGGTCCTGATCGAGAGCGCGCCTGATCTCGCTCAGCGATTGCCTCAGGCTGATCGCTGCCTTTCCCGCTTCGCTACCGGGCCACAGACGCTTTTGCAGCCAGAGGCGCCCGCGCCCGCCACGCTCACTGGTCGCCAGCAGCGCTATCAGAGCTTGCGACTTTGCACTCTTCGGCCCGATATCCCGCCCATCCGCCGCGTGAAACGCGAAACGGCCGTGTAGGTTCAGTTTCGCCAGCATGCCGTTCGACACCGGATTCATCCCCTGCTCTTGGACCCACGACGCCCGTCACGGGTCCGTTCACGCATCAAAACTTGACCATGGGTCACTTCGATTTTCAAGGAAGTTAAGAAAAATCTAACGGAACGGCCTGTTTCGTGAATTGAGCGTGAAAAGGACCGGTAACCAGCAGTGGGTGGTTGAGACCGGGACCCGCATCCGACGAAAACGATACCAAGGACATGGAAAGGGTGCACGATGCCGGAATCCGGACAGGGCCAAGGACAGGGCCAAGGACAGGGCCAGGGACAAGGTCAGGGACAGGGCCAAGGCCAGGGACAGGGCCAAGGACAGGGACAGGGACAGCGACAGGGACAGGGACAGGGACAGGGCAACACAGCACATGCCGGCAGCGGCGGCGGTGCGTTCCTGACATCGGCGCTGATTTCCACCCATGACGGTGTCGTAGGCTATTGGGACGGGCGTCCTCTTCGCAATCCTGCCCCTTTGGGAACGTCCGACACAGATCTGAGTTATCTCTCGAACGGTACGCGCGCAGTCCTGCTCGATGCCCTGCTGCAACCCGATTTCGTCGTCAGCGGGCAAGACGGACGCGCCACTCTTGCCGTGCGTGGACACCCGCTTGTAACGCTTTTCCGGCCAACGACGGCGGTGTTCCGACAGCAACTTCAGATGGTACGCGCCTATGCGGATCTGCGCAGCGACCGGATCGCCGAGACGATTACTCAGACCTTCGACCTGCTATCGTTCTTCGGGATGATAGGACACCTCAGTTCCAGCCGGAACGCCTCGACACTGGAGGTGCTATCGACAGCTCTGCGGGTCGCCATTCGCGTCGAAATGCCGATCAAGCATTTCTGCCGCGCGCCGCGCCCGATCGACTATTCGCCGCAGATCCAGCCAATGATCCAGACCCCGGACCATTCGAGCTTTCCTTCGGGACATGCCATGGAGGTCTTCTGCGCCGCAACGGTTCTGGCCCGCCTGATGACGGGCCTCGGTCCGAA
Source organism: uncultured Silicimonas sp. (assembly GCA_964601395.1). GTDB lineage: Bacteria > Pseudomonadota > Alphaproteobacteria > Rhodobacterales > Rhodobacteraceae > JAVJUV01. The sequence goes on from CAZRNL010000078.1 coordinate 3,030, forward strand.
GGAAGCACTTTCGGGTGGCGACGGGGCATCGCAGATCGCGGCCATGCCCTTCCGTGTCGCTCACCGGATCGCAACCAACAGGTCTATCGCCGGGGTTCATTTCCCGGTCGATTCGGCTGCCGGTGCGGTTCTGGGCTGCGCGCTTGGCGAGGCGCTATATCAGATCGCCACCGAGAACGGTCCGATCGACTGGCCGCAGCCGCGCGAAGTATCCTTCGCCCTGCCTGCCGAAACGGCTCTGCCGTTCGACCTTACGCTCGGGTGGCTTCGTGACGAACTGGATCAGGATGGGCCTGCCGGGCGCGAGGCCAATGCAGAGAGTATCTTCGGAACGCTGTTGGCGAAGGCCGCAAGCGAGTGGCAGGAGGCACCCGGATGACGCTTCGTTGGTCCGACTGGGAGGATGATCCCTCGGCTGGACAGGGATTGTCGCCCTATATCGACTGGCTCCGGACGGTCACGTTTGGCGACGCCGACGAAAAGGACGGTGTTTCCATCGCCCCTCTTCCGGTCTCGCCGTTGGCCTGCGGGATGTCACCGGGACGCGGACTTTGCGGAGACCGAACCGCTCCCGCTCCCCTGCCCGTCTTCGCGCGAAAGCCCGAAGCAGAGACGACTCACGACGTTCCCGATATCGAACTGACCTGGATGCCGGATCCGGACTGCGCCGTAGTGGGTATCATCGACAGTGCCATCGCTCTCAGTCACGCACGATTTCGACGCATCGACGGAGGCACGCGGGTCTTGTCGACCTGGCTTCAGGGGGGCGCCTGGCGTCCCGGAGGGGCAGTGCCGTTCGGACGCGAGCTGTACCGGGCCGAGATCGACCGTTTGATGTGGCGGGCAACGGTCGGCGGGACGATCGACGAAGCCGCGTTCGACCGTGCTGCCGGCCTGACCCAGTTCGACGATCCGAGGGGCAATCGGCGGCTTGAGACAAACGCCACACACGGCACGCATGTTGCCGATCTTGCGGCGGGATTCGATCTGCGCGACAGCCGCCAGGACGAGGCCCGGCGGCGCTTGCCGATCATAGCCGTCGGCTTGCCGCCCAGGACTTCAATGGGAGCAAACGGCAATTTCCTCGAGTTCTTCGCAATCCATGCGCTGGAGTACATCGTCGACCGCGCCGACCGCATCTGGCAGGCTTGTGGTTATGGACCCGAGGGAGGCTTCCCGATCGTCATTAACCTGTCTTACGGGCTGAAAGCCGGCCCGAAGGACGGCCATATGCTGATCGAGGAAGTGATCCGCGCAGTCGAACGGCATGCCGGAGAAACGGGCCGTCCGGTTCGAGTGATCCTTCCCGCAGGCAACGACCTTCTGTCCGAAGGCGTCGCCGAGTTCGAATTGCCGGAGGACGGTTCCGTTGCTCTGGATTGGCGCATCCGGCCTGAGGACCACACACCGAACTTCGCCGAGGTCTGGTCGGACACGATCCCGGGCGGCGGCAGGACTGCGCGGCACCCTCTCAAATTGTGCGTCGCGCCGCCTGAGGGTCCGGCGAGCCCGGCCGAACGCGGGCGCGCAGGTCAGATGACCACTCTGTGCGACGATGCTGCCCCAGGCGTTCCTCTTGCACGCATTTACTGTCGCCGCCATGACGACCTGCCGCCTGGCGGGGCCGGCAAGCCGACGTGGCACAGGCTGGGCTACACGCTCTGCACCGCACCCACGCTGGAAGTCGACCGCCTGGCGGGTGCTCCGGCGGGCTGCTGGACGCTGAACCTCGAACGGTCGCGCCATAACTCGGAGCGCGCCTTCGCCTATGTCCAGTCGGACCAGACGCTGACGTTCGGCAGCGTGACCGGTCTCTTGGCGACTTTCGATCATCCGGATTTCAAATCCGTCGACGAAGCGGGCCGGGCCATCGACGCGTTTGATTATCCGACAGACGGCAGTGCACCGGTGACGACCGACTTGCCGCCGCCGATCACGCGCCGGGGCACTTTGAACGCCATCGGTAGCCACCGCGAATCCCGCGTCATCGGCAGCTATCGCGCGACCGACGGCAAGCCTTCGACCTTCTCCAGCGCCGCTTCATCCCGGCCTGTTGGAGATGGCCGCGCCGCCCCTACCGCCCTGCTCCCGGGCGAGGAGGGCGCGGCGCGGTTCGGACTCTTGGCGGCAGGCTCAAAAAGTGGATCGGCCGCAGCCATGCAAGGCACCAGCTTTTCGACGGCACTGGCGACGCGAGCCGTGGCGCTGGCTTTGCTGGACTGGATCGACATTGGCCGGACCGGCGAGGCACCGGGCAGCGATGCCTGGTTTCGGAACCGGGCCGCCGCAGACGAGCGACGGGTGGCGTGGCCCGGACAGACGGAACCGGAAAAGGCCGGAGCGGGACGTATTCTTGCTCCCGCGACAGGGCGCATGGCGAGGTAAGCGTAACGAGTTGCCTTGTTCCCTCTGCCCCAGTGCCTGTCGTTCTCGTGTCGGTGGCTCTGGGGATGAATTTCATGACCAAGGTATTTGCAGGACCGGAATTTCAGCAGCTGGGGTCGGTGCATCGTGAGGCGCCGGCCCATTTTTTTCGGCGGAAGAAAGACGGATGCAGATGAAGCCATCGGATGTCGCGACACGAGCGCGGACAGCTTCGTTCCCCTGCCTCGGTCAGCCGTACAGCTCGGACGCCCTGCGCTCGAAGGCTCGCACGACGCGCTGCATGGCGTCGTTGAAGAAGACCGTCGCCGTTGCCTGAAGGATGCGATTGCGAAACTCGAAGTCGACGTCGAATGATACGTCGCAACCTCCGTCGGTGTCCTTGAAGCTCCAGTTCGATATCATGTGGCGGAACGGACCTTCGAGGTATTCGGTCTCGATCCGCCGTGCCTCGGGCCAAAGCGTCACACGACTTCCGAACTTCTCGCGGAATACCTTGAACGAGATCACGAGGTCCGCAAGCATCACCTGGTGGTCGCCTTCCTCGCGCACTTCATGGATCCGCGCCGCCGCGGTCCAGGGCAGGAATTCCGGGTACCGTTTCACGTCCGCCACCAGATCGTACATCTGCTGGGCCGTGTAGGGCAGCCGGCGGGTCTCGGAATGCGTGGGCATGCGCGCTCGGGACTGGTGCTGTCGATGCCCTTAGGTGTAAGGACGGACCGGCAGGGTCAAGGGGGAACGCGCACGTGATGCAACCTTACGTCATCGACGAGATGATTTCCGCGAAATCCATCGCGGCCCGGATCGAGTCGCTGGCCGGCGAGATCAAACGCGCCTTCGCGGGCACCGAGAAACTGGTGGTCGTCGGGCTTTTGCGCGGATCTTTCGTGTTCATCGCCGATCTGGTGCGGGAACTCGACCTGAATGTGGAAGTCGACTTCCTCGAAGCGTCGTCTTACGGCGATAGTCTGGAATCGAGCCGCGAGGTGCGAATCCTCAAGGACCTGAGGGGCGAGATCGGGGGGCGTGACGTGCTGGTGGTGGAAGACATCGTCGACACGGGCTTCACTCTCAGCCATGTCCTGAAACTGCTGGAAGCGCGCAATCCCCGCCGACTTGAGACGATTGCACTGCTCGACAAGCCCTCGCGCCGCGAGACCGATATCAAGGCAACATGGACGGGGTTCGAAATTCCGGACGAGTTTGTCGTGGGTTACGGGATCGACTACGCCCAGCGGAACCGCAACCTGCCGTATATCGGCAAGGTCAGGTTCACCGGCGAGACTTGATCGGCAGGATCCCGCGACTGCGGCTGAACTGCCACAACCCGGACGTTTGGGGATCATCCGACATTGGCAGGGTGCCTCTGCGTGCTTCAAAGTCCGGAACGGGTGGGCGAACGACAGGAATACTCCGTTGCGCCCGTTTTCGCTCTCCTTCGCATGCGGCCTGTTGATCGGACTCCTACCCTTCGGGTTGGCTGCCGATCCGGTCATGCCGGACTTGCGCCAATACACAGACCTTGAGTATCGGCTCGGCGGGGCCGCGACCGAGGCCGCGCGCGTTCCCACGCAACGTTACGCACCAGGCTCTACGTGGCGTCTCGTGCCGCTGCGTTATCCCGAAACGCTGGACGAGACTGTTACCATGACCCGCACGGATCTGGGAGACTTCTCCTTCTTCGGAGAAGACGACGTGCGCAGCGGCCAGGAAGTGTTGCGCCTTGGAACAGCTCTGACACGCGGCCCAGCAACCGCCGGATTCGCAGTTCTTTACGACGACGGCGCAGATGCGGGCCGTTCGGAGGTTTTTGTCGACTTCGCGCTCTCGACACGGCTTCGCGTTGGCCTTGCGGGAATTCTCCGGGACCGGGAATCCGGGTCGGTTGCTTCGCCTTCGAGCCTGGACATCAGCGCTGCCTACGCCACGGACGCGGGTACGTTCGTTCAGGGAGGAATCACCCATGCCCCGAACGCCAACCCGGTCTTCGGTCTGTCGCTCGGCCTTCGATTCTAGCCCGTCAGTCGGGTTTCCAGAGCACTGATCGCCTCGATCAGGTGCTGACGCACACGTTTTAGGCGGCCCGACTGCAACAAATCCTTGTGAGATGCGACCCAGATCGGCGTCGGAGGGAGCTCCTCGAGAATCCGCTGGCGGACCAGCCCTGGCCAGGTATCGCCAAGAAAAACCGGCAGGATCGCCTGGCCCAGACCTTGGGCCGCAAGTCCCGCCAGCATTACGAAACTATCCGAGGCCAAAGATGTATCGGATCTGCCGACCACGTTGGACAGCCACGCGCCTCCGGCCGATCGACTAATGGCGCCTTCCATTCCCAGCCAACCTGTCTCTCCCGCCTCTGCCGTGTAGACGCCGAAACGGAACGTTGCAGCTATCGTGCCGGCAAGCTCATCGGGCAAGGCGATGGCGGGCCGAACGGTGATGTCGGCCTGAAGACGCGCGAAATCCAGGTGCGCATTTCCTGACAAGATACTGAACGAGCTGGCTATTTCTCGAGAAACTGCAGTTACGATCCCCGGCAGAATGGTGTGGCAGAAGGCATCTGTGGACGTGATACGGATGGCATTCGCCGATCCGGGACGTTCGGCGTCGATCAGGCGCTCAACCTGTCCCACGGCCTCAGCCGCCTCGCGCATGGCCTCGATCAGAGCGCGCTTGTCAGGCGCAATGCGATAGCCATTGGCAGTGCGCTCGAAGATGCGCAGACCCTGACGGCTTTCAAAAGCGGCGATCCGGCGCAGGACCGTGGCGTGATTGACGCCCAGTATCCTGCCGGCGCCGGCGACCGAACCTTCATCAGCGGCGGCCAGCACGTATCGCAGGTCGTCCCAACTCGTCTGTGCAGTTTTCGGCATGGCTTCCGCAGATTTGCATAGTTCCCTTTTGCCTACCGCGATCTACGTTGCGGACGCTATTCACATTTACGGGAGTATCCCAATGTCCTTTAAGACTTTCGCCTTATCATCGGCCCTCATCGTCGCAACCGCCGGACTGGCCTTCGCGGGTGGGCATGGCGGAAATCCTGCTGTCGCAGCGCGGAAGGCGCATATGGATCTTTATGCGCACAACATCGGAATACTTGGTGCCATGGCAAAAGGTGAAGTCGAGTACTCCGCCGACGCCGCGATGGCTGCCGCCAACAATGTTGCCGCTCTGAGCTCACTCAGCCAGGCTGGCTACTGGGTACCCGGCACTTCCAACGCAGAATTGGGCGAGGAAACCCGTGCGCTTCCGGCCATCTGGGAAGAGGGCTCCATGGCGGCGCAGATCGGTGGACAACTGGCCGAAGCCGCTGTCGCCCTTGCCGCTGTCGCGGGCAATGGTCAGCAGGCGCTTGGCGCGGCGCTGGGTCCGGTCGGTCAGGCATGTGGCGCTTGCCACCAGGATTACCGCCAGTCGAACAACTGATGACAGGGCGGGGCCTTCGGGTCCCGCACATTTCCAGCATGAAGAAAACTATTTCAGCCCTTGTTGTCATAGGGCTTGCTGTCGTTGCAGCGGGCTTGTACCTGACGCGTCCCAAGTCCGCCGATGCGGCTCGTCTGGCGTCGATCGAAGCTGACGCTGCGCGGGGGGAAGCGGTGTTCTGGGCCGGCGGATGTGCTTCCTGCCATAAGGCGGAGGGCAGCGGCGATGCGTTGGCACTTCCCGGCGGCCGGCGGTTTGTGACCGAGTTCGGAACCTTCGTCGCCCCCAACATTTCGCCCGATGCGACCAATGGGATCGGCGAGTGGACCTTGGCGCAGTTCGCATCGGCGCTCAAGGAAGGCACGTCGCCCGAAGGCACGCATTACTACCCGTCCTTTCCCTATTCGACCTATGCGCGGATGACCGATCAGGACGTCACGGACCTTTGGGCGTTCCTGCAGACCCTGCCCGGACAAACGCGCGGGAACGAGCCTCACGAACTGGGCTTTCCGTTCAATCTTCGCCTCACATTGGGCGGCTGGAAGGCCTTATTCCTGAACGACGACTGGGTTTTGGCCGATGTTGCCGAGCCGCAGGTTGAGCGCGGCCGGTATCTTGTCGAGGCATTAGGGCATTGCGCCGAGTGCCACACCCCGCGCAATGCGCTTGGGGGGCTCGACACGTCGCGATGGATGGCTGGAGCACCGAACCCTTCCGGCAAGGGCACGATTCCCGGCATCGCACCCGGCAAGCTAAACTGGACGGTCGAGGATATCGCATACTACCTTGAAACCGGGTTTACGCCGGATTTCGACAGCGCTGGCGGCGAGATGTCCGAGGTAATCGCCAACATGGCGAAGCTTTCGCCGGAGGATCGCGTGGCAATCGCGGCCTATATCAAGGCACTTCCCACAGTCGAGTGACGCGGGGGCGTGTCGCTCAGCACTGGATCGCGTCCATCAGGACCGGAAGTGCCGAACGATAGTCCGTCCGGGGCCGGTGATGCATCCCATTTGCCACGAGCGTAGAGTGCCGCCAGATCGGTCAGGGCGTTCAGCGGCGAGCGAACTTGTGGTCAGAGGGTGCCATAGTGGAGCTTAGTGCCACGTCTGGCATGTCAGGCATGCCCCAGCTTCTTCAGACGCGCCGCGCGCAGACGCGCGAAGTCGTCGCCCGCGTGGTAGCTGGAGCGCGTGAGCGGCGTGGCCGAAACCATCAGGAAGCCCTTGCCGTAGGCCGCCTTCTCGTAGCCCGCGAATTCCTCGGGCGTCACGAAGCGGTCGACGCGGTGGTGCTTCGGCGTCGGTTGCAGGTATTG
>CAZRNL010000079.1:0-2331 GCA_964601395.1 uncultured Silicimonas sp.
CCCTGGATCGGTTCGGCGATGAAGGCCGCTACCCGGTCTTCGCCCAGTTCAAGGATCTTCTCCTCCAGTTCGCGGGCGCGGGCGAGGCCGAATTCTTCGGGGCTCATGTCGCCGCCCTCAAGCCACCAGTTCGGCTGACCGATATGGTGAATGTCAGGGATGGGCAGCGAACCCTGTTGGTGCATGCCGACCATGCCGCCCAAAGATGCTCCGGCCAACGTCGAACCGTGGTAGGCGTTCTTACGGCTGATCACGATGTTCTTCGACGGCTTGCCCAGCACCGACCAGTAATGGCGCACCATGCGAAGGTTCGTGTCGTTCGCCTCCGAGCCGCCGGCGGCGAAGAACACATGGTTCAGATCGCCGGGCACGACCTCGGCCAGTTTCGCGGCCAGTTGGATCACCGGCACGTGGGTGGTGTGGAAGAAAGTGTTGTAGAACGGCAGTTCGCGCATCTGCCGCGCGGCGACATCTGCAAGCGAGTCGCGGCCGTAGCCGATGTTGACGCACCAAAGACCCGCCATCGCGTCGAGTATGCGCTCGCCTTCGCTGTCAGTCAGCCAGACACCTTCCGCGCGAGTGATGACACGCACACCCTTCTTCGCAAGAGCCGCTTGGGCGCTGAAAGGGTGCATGTGGTGGGCGGCATCCATAGCCTGAAGTTCAGCGGTGGGCGAATTGGTGGAGATCTCGGGCATCTCGGGGCTCCTGCATGCGGGGAATACTTGGGGGCAAAATATGATCAAATCCGGGGCTGGGTCAATGAGGCTGGTTTCATGCATCCAGCGTCAGACGTACCTGACCCATACCCTGCCGTATGTCATCGGCAATGGCCTCGGCCGCGTGGGCGGCGTTGCCCTCGCGAAGTGCGGCAAGTGTCTCCGAGTGTTTGTCGGGCAGATTCGCTGTGCCGAAGCGCCCGCAGACGATTCTGAGGGACGGACCGACCTGCAGCCAGAGCGAAGACGCTATATTGCTTAGAACCTGAGCATCCGCCTGGTCGTAGAGCCGAAAATGAAAGCGATAATTGTGCTCGAGATACCGCTCGATGTCTCCGCTTCGGATCGCGAGGTCGACAGCCCGGTCGAGAAGTTCGAGGTCCGCAAGACATGCGTCGGACATTCTGCCAGCCGCCAATTCGGCAAGGCGAGGTTCAACTGACAGACGAACATGGCTTATTTCATCGAGTTTCTTGCGGGAGATCTCGGGTACCCAGACACGGCGATTTCCACCGGTCTCGAAGGCGCCTTCTGCGGATAGACGTCTGATTGCCTCGCGTACCGGTGTCATCCCTGCGCCAATCATGTCTGCGAGACCCTGAATGGTTACCGCTTGCCCGGGAACGAGAATTCCGAAAAGAATCATGTTACGGATTCTTGTGTAGATCGCCTGATGCTCAGGGAGTTTGATGACATTGCTACCCATGGCTTCGAGATCCACTCTGACGTCAGGTCAAAATCCGTCTGTGCGAGGCGGAAGAACTGAAGAATCGATTGTATAGTGTCAGGTATTTGATCAAATATCGGGCAATGTTCCAATGGGGAGACATGAATGAACAATAGAATTTTGCCTTTCTCAATCGCTGCAAGCCTGCTGGCTTCCGCTGCGGTCGCTGAAGAAGTCCGGGTCTACAACTGGTCGGACTATATCGACGAGGAGTTGCTCACGAAGTTCGAGGAAGAGACCGGGATCGATCTGATCTACGACGTTTTCGATTCGAACGAACTGCTCGAAACGAAAATGCTTGCAGGCGGCTCCGGCTACGACGTTGTCGTTCCGTCCGGAACCTTCCTTCAGCGCCAGATTCAGGCCGGAGCGTTTCAGCCGCTCGACAAGTCGAAACTGACCAACATGGACAACATGTGGGGGGTGATCGAGGAACGCACCGCTCAGTACGATCCCGACAACGCCTATTCGATCAACTACATGTGGGGCACCACCGGTATAGGCGCGAACGTCGGCAAGGTGACTGCGGCGTTGGGCGACGAAGCTCCGCTCGACAGTCTGGCGCTGATCTTCGATCCGGCGAACATGGAGAAGCTCGCCTCGTGCGGCGTGCATTTCCTGGACGCTTCGGTCGAAGTCATTCCCGCTGCGCTTGCCTATCTGGGGCTGAACCCCGACAGCAAGGAAGAGGCGGACATCGAAAAGGCCGCGGCCGTTCTGGAAGCGGTCAAGCCCTACGTGCAGAAGTTCCATTCCTCGGAATACATCAACGGTCTGGCGAACGGCGACATCTGCGTGGCTTTCGGGTGGTCCGGTGACATCCTTCAGGCGCGTGACCGCGCCGCCGAAGCCGACAATGGCAACGAGATCGTCTATCACGCGCCG
>CAZRNL010000079.1:2341-9157 GCA_964601395.1 uncultured Silicimonas sp.
GGAAGGCTCGCTGATGTGGTTCGACCAGATGGCGATTCCGGTAGATGCGCCGAACGTCGAAGGCGCGCACAAGTTCCTGGACTTCATCATGAATGCCGAGAACATGGCCGCTGCGTCGAACTATGTCTACTATGCCAACGGCAACGAGGCCTCGCAGGAGTTTCTTGTTGAAGACGTGATCGGCGATACCGCGATCTATCCGGACGAGGCGACGTTGGAGAATCTCTACACGACGACGCCATTCGATCCGAGGTCGCAGCGTTTCCTGACGCGGATTTGGACCCGAGTGAAGTCAGGCACTTAAAGCCATTGACGAATACGAACGCCCGAGGTCATCCTCGGGCGTTCGCAATTCGCTAGGGGGACTTCGATGGCGGCACCGGGAAGCGCAAAGGTTTTCGCGCCGTGGAACAATCCAGATGAGGTTCCGCTGATCCGCATCGAGGGTGTCACGAAACGTTTCGGCGACTTTGTTGCCATCGACAATATCTCACTCGACATCTATCGCCGCGAGTTTTTCGCGCTGCTGGGGCCTTCGGGTTGCGGCAAGACGACCCTGATGCGGATGCTTGCCGGGTTCGAGGCGCCGACCTCGGGGCGGATCACCATCGACGGCCAGGACATGGCGAACGTGCCGCCGAACAAGCGGGCCGTGAACATGATGTTTCAGTCCTATGCCCTGTTCCCGCATCTCAGCGTCTGGGACAACATCGCCTTCGGGCTTCGACGCGACAAGCTCGACGCGGGCAAGATCGAGGCCCGTGTCGAAGAGATGCTGAAGCTGGTGCAACTCCAGAGGTTCGCGAAGCGCAAACCGCACCAGATTTCCGGTGGACAAAGGCAGCGCGTAGCGCTGGCGCGATCGCTGGCCAAGGCTCCGAAACTTCTTCTGCTGGACGAACCTCTGGGTGCCCTGGACAAGAAGCTGCGACAGGAAACGCAGTTCGAGTTGATGGACATTCAGGAAAAGACCGGCACCACCTTCGTGATCGTGACCCACGATCAGGAAGAGGCGATGACCGTCGCCAGCCGCGTGGCGGTCATGAACAACGGCGAGATCATCCAGGTGGAGACACCACCCAGGATCTACGAACAGCCGAATTCGGTCTACGTGGCCGACTTCATCGGCGACGTGAATCTGATCGCGGGCCGTGTGGCCGCGATCAACGGATCGGCCGAACTTGACTGGGCCGAAGGGCGGGCTCCGATCGTCGGGCAGTCCGGAGGCACGTTCAGCCTGGGCGACAGCGCCACCTTCGCCATTCGACCCGAGAAAATCGCCATCTCAAAGGACGAGCCCGAGGCGCGTAATCGGGTGTTCGGGAAGATTCTCGACATCGGATATCTGGGGAACTTGTCGACCTACCACGTGAAACTGCCCGAAGGGCCGGTGATCAAGTGCCAGGTCGGCAACCGGTCGCGGCTGGAGCGGCGCGACTTCACCTGGGAGGACGAGGTCTGGCTGTCCTGGACAGACACCGCCGGTCTGGTTCTGCCCGAATGAAGGGGGCACGGGCATGAACATCGCGCGCAGACTTCTGGTGGCGGTGCCTTACGGCTGGCTTCTGTTCCTGTTCCTGGTTCCCTTCGTCATCGTCTTCAAGATATCGGTGTCGGACGTCGCTCTCTCGATCCCGCCCTATACGCCGACGCTCGATCTTGCAGCCGGTTGGGAAGGCATCAAGGCTTTCTTCGCGGGCCTCGACTTCGAGAACTATGTGTTCCTGACGACGGACGATCTGTACTGGAAATCCTATCTGTCGTCTCTCAAGATAGCCGCGATTTCTACGTTTCTGTCGCTTTGCGTGGGCTTTCCGATCGCCTACGGCATGGCCAAGGCCCCGGACCACTGGCGTCCGACCCTGATGATGCTGGTGATCCTGCCGTTCTGGACCAGCTTCCTGATCCGGGTCTATGCTTGGATCGGTATCCTGTCGACCGAAGGGTTCCTGAACCAGTTCCTGCTCTGGACCGGGATCATCGACACGCCGCTCGGCATCATGAACACGCCAACGGCGGTCTATATCGGCATCGTCTATACCTATCTTCCGTTCATGATCCTTCCGATCTACGCGACGCTGGAAAAGCTAGACGGCTCGCTTCTGGAAGCGGCGGAGGATCTGGGCTGCAACCGCACGCAGGCGTTCTGGGCCGTGACCGTACCTCTGTCGCGCCCTGGCGTCATCGCGGGATGCTTCCTTGTGTTCATCCCGGCGCTGGGCGAATTCGTCATTCCGTCGCTTCTGGGTGGCTCTGGTACGCTGATGATCGGCAAGGTCCTGTTCGAGGAGTTCTTCTCGAACCGTGACTGGCCTGTGGCGTCGACGGTGGCTGTGATCCTGCTCCTGATCCTAGTGGTGCCGATCGTCCTGTTCCAGCGCAACCAGCAGCGCCAGGCGGAGGCAGAATCGTGAAGCGCTTCACCTGGTTCAACGCGGTCTCCCTGACGCTGGGCTTCGCATTCCTATATATCCCGATGCTGATCCTGGTGATCTACAGCTTCAACGAGTCGAAGCTGGTGACGGTCTGGGCGGGCTTCTCGACAAAGTGGTACGGCGAGTTGTTCAACAACCAGTCCTTCCGGGATGCGGCCTGGGTGACGATCCGTGTCGCGATCATGTCGTCGACGCTGGCCACGGTCCTGGGGACGATGGCCGCGTATGTTCTGGTGCGGCGCGGGCGTTTTTTCGGTCGGACTCTCTTTTCCGGCATGATCTATGCTCCGCTTGTCATGCCCGAGGTCATCACCGGCCTGTCGTTGCTGCTCCTGTTCATCGCCATCGGGCTTGATCGCGGAATCCTGACCATCACGCTTGCGCATACGACCTTCGCGATGTGCTACGTCTCGGTGGTGGTCTCGTCGCGGCTGGTCAGTTTCGATAACTCGCTGGAGGAAGCGGCGCTCGATCTTGGCGCATCGCCTTTTGACGCTTTCAAGTCCGTCACCCTGCCGATCATCGCCCCCGCCGTGATCTCGGGCTGGCTTCTTGCTTTCACTTTGTCGCTGGACGATCTGGTCGTGGCGTCCTTCGTGTCTGGACCATCCTCCACCACTCTGCCGATCAAGATCTGGTCGTCGGTGCGCCTTGGCGTCAGTCCGGAGATCAATGCCCTGTCGACGATCTTCATCGGGATCGTGACGGTCGGTGTCATCACGGCTTCGCTGATTTCGAAGCAGCAGATCAGGCGGCGCGAGCTGGAAGAACGCCAGGCGATGTCATAGCCGCGACACGCCTGTTTCAGGAGGCGTATCTGCGAGAGAACCACGGACGGGCGCGTTCGAGATCGGCAGCCAGCGACATCAGGGTTTCGTCCGCACCGAAGCGTCCAGCCAGGTGAATACCAATCGGCAGGCCAGCGTCCGACCAGCAAAGAGGCACTGACATTGCTGGCTGGCCCGTTGCATTGAAGGCTGCGCAGTAGGGCGAATAATCGAAGCAGCGCCCCGGTCCCAGTCGGTAGTCCAGATAGTCCTCGGTGTCGTGACCAAAACGCCCGACAAGGGCCGGGGGTTCGGCCAGCGTCGGAGTAAGCAGAATGTCCCAATCTTCGAAAAAGGCGGCCATCTGGCGACCGTACCGATGTATCTGGCCGATCGCCGCGAGATAGGCAGCCCCGTCGATGGTCGCGGCATGGGCGATGGCGCCGCGCGTGACCCCTTCGAGATCGTCGTCTCGGAGGGCGCGGCCCAGCAGGGCGAGTTCGCTCTTTACCGAGAAGGCCGTACCGCAGGCGACGATATCGGTCCAAGCGCGCATCATCGTCGCGTGGTCCGCCTCCGGACAGGCGGGTTCGACAATATGGCCCATGTCCTCGAGCAGGCGCGCGGCGTCCAGCACCGCATCGCGGCACTCCGGATCGATGGTAGTCCCATCGAGACGCGTGTCGCAAAGCGCGATCCTTAATCGCCCCGGAGCCGTTTGGAGCGCTGCGACGAAGCCGCTCCGAAGCGGAGGCGCGACATAGGGAGCACCGAGGTCGGACCCCGCACAGGCGTCGAGAAGCGCCGCCGTATCAGGGACCGAGCGGGTCAGAAACCCCTCGATCGCCATACCGCCCCAACCTTCTCCCGAATAGGGTCCGTCCGGCATCCGGGCGCGTGTTGGCTTGAAGCCGAACAGACCACAGCACGAGGCGGGAATGCGGACAGAACCGCCACCATCAGAGCCATGTGCGGCGGGAACGATCCTGGCGGCCACTGCCGCGCCCGACCCACCTGAGGACCCGCCGGGCGTATGGTCGGGGTTCCAGGGGTTGCGCGTCGGTCCGCCGTAGAAGCGCGCTTCCGTGGCAACGCCGATTCCGTTCTCAGGCGTTGCGGTGCGTCCGAAAACCACCAGTCCGGTTGCGGCGAGGCGGTTGTACAGTTCGGAGTTCACAGGCCACTGGGTATGCGCCATCAATCGCGAGCCTTCGTGGCTGGGATAGTCGACGGCTTCGCACCCAAGGTCCTTCAGAAGGAACGGAACGCCATGAAACGGACCGGGGGGCAGGCCATCTGCGACCTTCCGCCGCGCCGTCTCGGCTGCTATCAGGACAACCGCATTCAACGTCGGATTGACCTCGGCAAGACGTGTCAGGGCAGCGTCGAGCAAGGCATCTGGCGTCGTCTCGCCCTGTGCGATCAACGTGGCAAGGCTGGTCATATCGTGGTTATCGTAGTCGATCATGCGTGCTCACTTCGTCCTGTAAGACTTAACTTGCGGCGAGTGTAGCCGCACGGAATAATATTAGAGTCATTATATGAACGCTTGTTCAAAAAAATGATTTGACGATAGCCGCAACTCAGACGAAACTTTGTTCTGTGGCCGACGGAGATCGGTGCCGGATTGCCGGCAAAGTGGAGGAAATCTTGGCTGAAGATCCCGTGCGCAGCGACGGACTTTCGTCCCTTCCGCGTCTTCTTGCGCGAAATGTGAAGCAGTTCGGCGACAAGCCTGCCTACCGTGAGAAGGAGTACGGGATCTGGCAAAGCTGGACCTGGACCGAAACCTCGGACGAGATCGAAGCTCTGGCCCTGGGGTTGCTCGCGCTGGGCATTGCACCTGGCGACCACATCGCGATTATCGGACGCAACCGGCCGCATTTCTATTGGACGATGGTGGCGGCGCAAATGGCCGGCGCCGTTCCGGTGCCGGTCTACCAGGACTCTGTTGCCGAAGAGATCGCGTACGTGCTGGACCACTGCGGAGCGCGCTTTGCAGTGGTCGAAGATCAGGAGCAAGTCGACAAATGCGTCGATGTAAAGGACCGGGTGCCGAACCTGGTCGAGGTGGTCTACGTCGATTCGCGCGGGCTTCGGAAATATGACCATTCTCACCTGAGATCGTTCTTCGATTTGCAGGACTTGGGCCGCTCGAAACTGAAAGAGCTGATGCCGGAGCTCGAGCGCCGCCGCGACGGGCTTGGTTGGGACGACACCTGCGTGATGCTCTACACCTCGGGCACGACAGGGCGTCCGAAAGGTGTGGTCCTGTCGAACCGCAACATCATCGAGACGTCGCGCGCGTCGGCGGAATTCGATCATCTGCGGCAGGACGAGACAATTCTCGCCTATCTGCCGATGGCATGGGTGGGCGATTTCATTTTCTCGGTGGGTCAGGCCTATTGGTGCGGCTTCAGCGTCTGCTGTCCCGAAAGCACGACGACCATGTACGAGAACCTGCAAGAGATCGGGCCGACCTATTTCTTCGCGCCGCCCCGTTACTTCGAAGAGCGGATTACAGTCATCACCATCCGTATGGAAGACGCCGGACGGTTCAAGCGGTGGCTTTACGGCAGGGCGATGGATTTCGCACGCGAGGTGGGACCGAAGATACTTGATGGAAAACCCGTAAGCGGATGGGAACGCTTTGAATACTGGCTTGGCGACATCCTTGTCTATGGGCCGATCCGCAACCGCGCGGGCATGTCGAACGTACGGGTGGCCTACACGGCGGGTGAAGCCATCGGGCCGGAGATTTTCGATTTCTGGCGCTCCCTCGGGATCAACCTGAAACAACTCTACGGGCAGACCGAAGCGTCGGTCTTCATCACCCAGCAGCCGGACCATGAGGTGCGGGCGGACACGGTCGGCGTGCCTTCGCCGGGCGTCGAACTGAGGATCGCGGAATCGGGCGAGGTGTTTTACCGCTCTCCGGGCGTTTTCGTGGAGTACTACAAGAACCCCGAGTCGACCGCCTCGACCAAGGATGCCGAAGGCTGGGTCGCGACTGGAGATGCGGGGTTCATCGAAGAGAGCTCGGGCCATCTTCGCATCATCGATCGTGCCAAGGATGTGGGCAAGCTGAACGACGGTTCACTTTTCGCGCCCAAGTATGTTGAAAACAAACTGAAATTCTACCCCAACATCCTTGAGGCAGTGGTCCACGGCGCGGGACGAGATACCTGCACAGCCTTCATCAACATCGACCTGACTGCGGTGGGCAACTGGGCCGAGCGCAACAACATCTCGTATGCGTCCTATCAGGAACTGGCGGGGCACAGGCAGGTGCTGGACACGATCCAGAGCCATATCGAGGAAGTAAACGAGTCGTTAAGCTCTGACCCGATGCTGTCGGGCTGCCAGATTCACCGCTTTCTCGTTCTGCACAAGGAGCTTGACGCGGACGACGGCGAATTGACGCGAACGCGCAAGGTGCGCCGGAACATCATCAGCGAAAAGTACGGCGATCTGGTAAACGCGCTGTACGATGGCTCGAACAGCATCTCGACCGAGACAGAAGTGACTTACGAAGACGGGCGGAAAGGCAGCATCAAGGCAACACTCGAGATCCGGGACGCGAAGACATTCGAGGTTCGCCCGACGCAGTTGGA
>CAZRNL010000079.1:9167-9735 GCA_964601395.1 uncultured Silicimonas sp.
ACGGTCGCAAGATCGGCGGCGTCCTGATGGAGATGAAGAATATCACCCTGCGCTTCGGTGGCGTCGAGGCGATCAAGGATATCTCGTTCGACATCCACGAGGGTGAAATCCGCGCAATCATCGGTCCGAATGGAGCCGGAAAATCGAGCATGCTCAACGTGATATCGGGCTTTTACCATCCGCAGGATGGCGAAGTCTGGTTTCGCGGGCAGAAACGTCCGACGATGAAACCATACCACGTCGCGCGGCAGGGGATCGCGCGGACCTTCCAGAACATCGCGCTGTTCGACGGGATGAGCGTGCTTGACAACATCATGACCGGTCGGCTGACGCATATGCGGTCGGGAATGCTGGCCCAGGCGCTTTGGAAAGGCAAGGCCGAAGCGGAAGAGGTAGAGAACCGCGAGAAGGTTGAAAAGGTTATTGATTTCCTTGGCATACAGCACATTCGCAAGACGCCGGTGGGGCGGCTGCCTTATGGTCTGAAAAAAAGGGTCGAGCTGGCCCGTGCCCTGGCCGCCGAGCCGAAACTTCTGCTTCTGGACGAGCCCATGGCGGGGATGAACGT
>CAZRNL010000079.1:9745-10156 GCA_964601395.1 uncultured Silicimonas sp.
GGAAATTCGCTGAACGCGCGCAATATTACCTCGCGCTGATCGAACACGACATGGGCGTTGTCATGGATCTCTCCGACCGCGTTGTCGTGATGGATTACGGCAAGAAGATCGGTGACGGCACGCCCGACGAAGTGCGCAACAACCAGGAAGTGATCGACGCATATCTGGGGGTGGCGCATGACTGAAACGCACGTCGGTATTACGTCGGTATTACGTCGGTACCGTTTCCCGAAACCTGCATTCGGAGCCACGCCATGCCTGACCAGCTTCTCTTCGCCATGGAGGTCACTCTGAACGGCCTGATGGCCGGCGTGCTCTACTCGCTCGTCGCACTAGGCTTCGTGCTGATCTTCAAGGCGTCGGGCATCTTCAACTATGCCCAAGGCGTGATGGCTCTGTTCGCGGCGCTGA
>CAZRNL010000080.1:0-3705 GCA_964601395.1 uncultured Silicimonas sp.
CGGTATCCGTCGCCAGCCCCACGACCTGACCCTCGCCGGTCAACCCGTCCATGTCGAAAAGCCCCGATCCGATGAACGTGTTGGACGTCGGACAATGGACAAGTGCTCCTCCGACATCCCGAATGCGCGCCCGTTCGCGGTCGGTCAGATGAATGGAGTGGCCGTACAGCCCCCCCTCCCGCAGAAGTCCCGTCGTCTCATAGGTGTCGAGATAGTCCCGCGCCTCGGGAAACAACTCCGCCACCCAGGCGACTTCGTCGGTCTGCTCGGAGAGATGCGTCTGCATCGGACAATCCGGGTGCTCGGCCCAGAGAGCGCCCAGCGCCGAAAGCTGGTCGCGGCTGGAGGTGGGCGAGAATCGGGGCGTCACGGCATAGGACAGCCTACCTTGGCCGTGCCAGCGCTCCAGCAACCGCTTGCTGTCGTCGTAGGCCGATTGCACCGTGTCGCGCAGCCCGTCGGGTGCATTGCGGTCCATGCAGGTCTTGCCCGCGACGGCGCGCAGGTTGCGTTTTGCCGCCTCGGTAAAGAACGCTTCGACGCTTTCTGGATGGATCGTGCAGAAACTCGATACGGTCGTCGTGCCGTGCGCCAGAGACAGATCGAAGAACGTCCTTGCGGCTTCGGCGGCGTAGGCTGGATCTGCGAACCGCATTTCCTCGGGAAAGGTATAGCTGTTCAGCCAGTCGATCAGGCGCTTGCCCCAACTCGCGATGATCGCGGTCTGGGGATAGTGGACATGGGCATCGACGAAACCCGGCAGGATCAGCGAACGGCCAAGGTCCGTGACAGGCACTTGCGGATGACTGCGGCGCAGATCGTCCCCATGCCCCACCGCCTCGATCAGGCCCTCCCGGATCAGGACACCTCCGCGCGCGTCATGTCGGGCGGACTGGACACCCAGTTCGAACGGCGAACCCTCATAAACCAGCGTCTGGCCGATCAACAACTCCGTTTGTTCCATCCCACGCTCCATTCCCCGCGTCTGTCTCTCTAAAGTACGCCCGCACGCGGTTGTCCATCCCGTGCAATCCTCTAGGGTGCGCCGGCAAGCGAGTGGGAGTGCCGCCGATGAGCGACCAGACCGAGACCGAAGAGAAGCCCGAGGACGACACCGAAGACGACTACGCGCTTCGAAACCGCGTCGTCGCGGCGGCGATCGAGGCGGCACGCGCGGGAGACCGCGCCCGGCTTGAAGAGGTGTTCGAACCCCTGCACGCGGCCGACATCGCCGACCTTTTGGAACAGGTGGACACCGAGGACCGGAACGCGATTCTCCAGTTGGCAGGAGACTATATCGACGGCGACATACTTTCGGAAATCGGCGAGGATATCCGAGACGAAGTCATCGGCGCTCTCAAGCCGGAGGTTCTGGCGGCGGCTGTCCAGGAGCTCGAATCGGACGACGTCGTCGACCTGATCGAGGACCTCGGCGAACCGCAACAGGAAGCCATCCTCGACGTTCTGGACGTGGTGGACCGGATCGCGGTCGAGCAGGCGCTGGCCTATCCCGAGTATTCCGCCGGACGCCTGATGCAGCGCGAAGTCGTGATCGCCCCCGAACACTGGAGCGTCGGCGACACCATCGACCACCTGCGGGCACACGACGACCTGCCGGACCAGTTCTATCATGTCATTCTGGTCGATCCCCGCCACAAGCCAACAGCCTACGTCACTCTCGGACGGCTCATGTCATCCAAACGCGACGTCCGCCTGAAGGACATCACCGAGGACACGTTCCGCACCTTCGACGTCGACGAGGAAGAAGGCGACGTCGCCTATGCGTTCAACCAGTATCACCTGATCTCGGCCCCAGTGATCGACGCAAGCGGCAGGCTCGTGGGTATCATCACCATCGATGACGCCATGTCCGTTCTCGACGAGGAACACCAGGAAGACGTCCTACGCCTGGGCGGCGTCGGTGACGAAAGCCTGTCGAACACGACATTCGAAATCTTCCGGGGCCGAATGCCCTGGCTCGGCGTGAATCTCGCGACGGCCATCCTTGCCTCGATCGTCATCTCGCTCTTCGAGGACGTTCTGGCCAGCGTCGTTGCGCTGGCCGTCCTCATGCCGATCGTGGCCTCGATGGGTGGCAACGCCGGAACGCAATCCATGACGGTAGCCGTCCGGGCGCTGGCCACGCGCGACCTGACGGGATCGAACGCGTTCCGGGTCATTCGACGAGAAGCGATTGCGGGCCTTCTGAACGGTCTTCTGTTCGCCGTCGTCATGGGCATCGTCGGAGTCGTGTGGTTCGGTGAGCCACTGATCGGGGCCGTCATCGCAGCGGCCATGGTGATCAACCTTCTGGCCGCGGGCCTGTCAGGCGTCCTCGTGCCGCTGGCGCTCGACAAGGTCGGCATCGACCCGGCACTTGCCTCGGGAACCTTCGTGACGACCGTGACGGACGTGGTTGGCTTTTTCGCCTTTCTCGGCCTCGCGTCGGCCGTCCTGTTGTGAACAGCGCCAAGGATGCCGCGCGCGTGGCCGCGTTCGCGCGTCGCAAAACGGCGGACCTGGCGGTGTCCGGTGATGCGTGCCGTTATCTCGTCCAGGCCGTCCGCGCCGCACCCGGCGGGGTCGTGTCCGGCTTCTGGCCGATCCGGACCGAGATCGATCCTCGCCCCGCGCTCAACGAACTCGCCGCCACGCACAGGCTCTGCCTGCCGGTTGTCGCAGGGTCCGGTTTGCCGCTTGTCTTCCGGAAATGGTCACCGGGGGCAGCACTCGAGAAAGGCGTCTACGGCGCGATGATCCCCGCGGACGCAGAAGTGGTGACACCCGAGACGCTGATCGTGCCGCTGGCGGCCTACGACGGCGAAGGCTACCGGCTCGGGTATGGTGGCGGGTTCTACGACCGCACGCTCGAGCGGCTGCGGGCGACCGGGCCAGTCACCGCCATCGGGTTCGCCTTCTCGGCACAGCAAGTTCCAGCCGTACCACGGGACGCAACGGATCAACCGCTTGACCTTGTCGTCACGGAACAAGGGATTTTCGTGCCTGCGGCTTCATCTTGCTGAAAAAACGCAAACCCCAGGTTCTCGCCGCGCCTCGGCAATCGTCGGCTTGCCATGTCGCTTTGCCACGTCTAGGGCAGGGAGCATGAGAATGCTCTATCTTGGCGATGTGATGGGTCGGGCCGGACGGCGCGCGATCACCGAGCGCCTGCCCGGCATCCGGACGCGCCTGAAGCTCGAGTTCGTCGTAGTCAATGGCGAGAATGCGACATCGGGCGTGGGCCTGACACCGGAGCACGCCAAGGGCCTGCTCGATGCGGGTGCCGACGTGGTGACGCTCGGAGATCACGCCTTCGACCAGAAGGATATGCTCAGCCATATCGAGCGCGAACCCCGGATCCTCCGGCCGCTGAATTTCGCCAAGGTAGCGCCCGGTCAGGGCGCTCGGGTCTTCGACGCTCCCGGCGGGCGCAAGGTCCTTGTCCTTCAGGTGCTGGGTCAGGTCTTCATGAAGAGAGCCTTCGACGACCCGTTCTCGGCCGTCGACGCCGTGCTTCGCAGCCATCCGCCCGGCGGCATGGTGCAAGCGAGCATCGTCGATATCCACTGTGAGGCAACCTCGGAGAAAATGGCGATGGGTATTTTCTGCGACGGACGCGCCAGTGTGGTTGTCGGCTCGCACACCCATGTGCCCACCGCCGATGCGATGATCCTTCCGGGTGGCACGGCCTATCTGAGCGATGCC
>CAZRNL010000080.1:3715-9376 GCA_964601395.1 uncultured Silicimonas sp.
GAATGTGCGGCGACTACAACTCGGTCATCGGCATGGACAAGGCCGAACCGCTTCGCCGTTTCGTCACCGGGATGTCGAAGGGACGCTTCGAGCCTGCCAATGGCGAGGCGACGCTCTCGGGGCTTTATGTCGAGACTGACGACCGGACCGGAAAGGCGACGCGGATCGAAATGTTCCGGGAAGGTGGACGCCTGGTAGCCGCCGGTCCCGGACTTTGACAAAAAGCAGGCGCAGAGCAGAGATCGTGCGCTCCACCGTTGCCCGCTCCCATAGGCTCGGTCGCTGCTCTCATCTCCCGTGTCGGGTCTTTTGACTTGCAGGTCAGGCGCTTGCATGGGCATCACGATGGGATGAAACACGCGTCCGCAGCATGAGCCGCCGAACACTTGCCCTGCTTCTAGTCCTGACGGCGATGGGCGCCGGTTGGGGCATGACCCAACCGCTTTCGAAGATCGCGGTCAGCACGGGCTATCGGCACTTCGGGCTGGTCTTCTGGCAACTTGCGATCGGAGCGGTGGTTCTCGGCGCGATCCGCAGCATGGCCGTAAGGCGCGACGGCGCGAAGGGGACGGCGCGGTTGTCGTTGCGGTGGCCGCGTCCGCGCACAGATGCATCCGCGATCCGCGTATATCTGATCATCGCGATGATCGGCACCGTGCTGCCGAACTCGGCCTCCTACGAGGCGATGCGGCATCTGCCGTCGGGCCTGATCTCGATTCTGTTGTCGCTTGTGCCGATGTTCGCTCTTCCCGTCGCTCTGGCGCTCGGCAACGAGCGTTTCGATCCCTCGCGGCTGGCCGGTCTGGCGCTGGGATTGCTGGGCGTCCTGCTTATTGTCGCCCCTGACGCATCGCTTCCCGAGAAGGCCATGGTGGTCTTTATCCCGCTGGCCCTGATCGCTCCCTTCTTCTACGGCCTTGAAGGCAATGTAGTGGCGCGCTGGGGTACCAGCGGGCTCGCACCGATCGACGTGCTCTACGGAGCATCGCTACTGGGATCCCTGATCGCGCTGCCACTGGCGCTTGCGTCGGGCCAGTTCATCGACCCGCGGGTTGCATGGGGGGCACCGGAACTGGCGGTCCTGTTGTCGGCGCTGATCCATGTCACCGTCTATACCGGTTATGTCTGGATGGTGGGCGCTGCGGGGCCGGTCTTTGCGGTGCAGGTCAGCTACCTCGTGACCGGCTTCGGCGTTCTATGGGCAATACTGATCCTCGGCGAAAACTACTCGGGCTGGGTCTGGGGCGCGATGGCGCTGATCCTCACAGGAGTCTTCCTTGTCCAGCCCCGCCCGCGGGAAGCCCTTGCGGAGGCGGAAGAGGCCGCTACCATCACTCCCGATCGCATGCCCGGAGACTAACGATGCTGAGCTATCTCGGCGCAGATCAAACAATCCTCGCCCTGAGCGGCATATTCGTCGTCGTCGTCATGCTTTTGCTCTTCGCCCGCGAGACGTACCCGCCCGAGGTCACCGCGATCGGCGGAGCCGCAACCATGTATCTGCTCGGTCTTCTGCCCTTCGAGAACGTCAGCGACATCTTCTCGAACTCGGCGCCATGGACCATCGCCGCCATGTTCCTCGTGATGGGCGGGCTCGTGCGCACCGGGGCGCTGAAATGGCTGACAATCGAGGCGGACCGACGTGCGAACACGAATCCGGTAGCGACGCTGCTCATAAGCCTGCTGGTCGTCGCCGCCGGGTCGGCATTCCTGAACAACACGCCCGTCGTCGTCCTGATGATCCCGGTATTCGTGCAGTTGGCGAACAGAATGGGAATGTCGCCATCGAAAGTGTTGATCCCATTGTCCTACGCCGCGATCCTGGGTGGCACGGTCACGCTGATCGGCACCTCCACGAACCTTCTGGTTGACGGTGTCGCGCGCACACGCGGGCTGGAACCCTTCACGATTTTCGAGATCGCACCCCTGGGGCTGATCCAGGTGCTGGTCGGGGGCGTCTACCTGTTGCTGGTCGGCCGTCACCTTCTGCCGGAGCGCACGTCGATGGGAGCGCTCCTTGGCGGCGAGCGGCGGAAGATGAAGTACATGACCGAGGTGGCCCTCCCCGAGGATTCCGACTTCGTGGGCAAGAAGCCGCGCGAGATTGATCTGTTCACCCGCGAGGGCGTGCGCGTCATCGACGTTCTGCGCGGCGATGCCTCGCTGAGACGCAACCTCAAGGAGGTCGAATTGCAGGCCGGCGACCGGGTGATCCTGCGGACGGAAGTGGCGGAACTCCTGACATTTCAAAGCGACACGAACCTACGACCGGTTGACAAGCTGTCGTCCATCGCGACCGCGACCGTGGAAGTTCTGATCACGCCCGGTTGCCGGATGGTCGGCCGCTCGCTCGGCGCAATGCGCCTCAGGCGGCGCTATGGGGTCTACCCGCTGGCGGTCCATCGGCGGGACCAGAACATCGGGCGGCAACTGGACGAGGTCGTCGTGCGGGTGGGCGACACACTTCTGCTGGAGGGCGCGCCGGACGATATTCACAGGCTGGCTGCCGACATGGACCTGGTCGAGATCAACCGACCGACAGACCAGGCGTACCGGCGCGGCAAGGCGCCCATCGCCATCCTGTCGCTCTTCGGTATCGTCGGGCTTGCAGCACTCGGGGTAGCAGACATTCTGCCGCTGGCTCTGCTGGCGGTCGCCATCATCCTCCTGACACGGTGCATTGACGCCGACGAGGCTTTCTCGATGGTCGAGGGAAGGTTGCTGGCACTGATCTTCGCAATGCTGATGGTCGGCACCGGGCTGGAGCACGCGGGATCGGTTGAGCTGATCGTGGCGTATGTCCAGCCGCTTTTGGCCAATGCGTCACCCTTCGTGGTGATTCTGTCGATCTATGTCCTGGCCTCGACGCTGACCGAACTTGTCACCAACAATGCCGTGGCAGTCATCCTGACGCCCATCGCCATCCAACTCGGGCTGGCACTCGGACTTGATCCGCGACCGCTTGTCGTGACCGTGATGTTCGCGGCCTCGGCCGCCTTCTCGACACCGATCGGCTACCAGACCAATACGCTGGTCTACGGTCCCGGCGGCTACAGGTTCACCGATTTCACCCGCGTCGGCCTGCCGCTCAATATCCTTCTGGCCCTGACCGCCAGCATCTTCATCCCCCTCATCTGGCCTGTCTGACAAGGAAGCCCCATGAATATCGACCTTCTCAAACGTCTTTGCGAAACGCCCGGCGTGCCGGGCCACGAGGAACGCGTGCGCGACCTGATCCTGTCCGAAATCAAGGGGCTGGCCGACGAAGTGCACCAGGACCCGATGGGTTCGTTGCACGCGATCCGAAGGGGGAAAGGCAAGGACCCCGAGCGGATCATGCTGCTTTGCCATATGGACGAGATCGGATTTCTCGTCAGTCACATCAGCGACAAGGGCTTTCTCTATCTTCAGACCGTCGGCGGTTTCGATCCCCGCAACCTTTTCTCGCGCCGGGTGCTGGTCTGCACCGAACAGGGCGACCTGAAGGCGGTGATGAACCCCGGCGGACGGCCGGTCCATATCGCAAGCGCCGAAGATCGCAAGAAGATCCCCGAACCGCACGAGTTCTTCGTCGACACCGGCCTTGGAGACAAGGCGAAGGACCGCGTCAGGGTCGGTGACATGGTAGTGATGGACGAACCATTCCTCGAGATGGGCGACAAGCTGGTATCGAAGGCGCTGGACAACCGCATCGCCTGCTGGCTGGGCATCGAGGCGCTGCGGGGCCTCGGCAAGTCCAGGACAAAGGCCGAAATTCATGTCGTCTTCACCACGCAGGAGGAAGTCGGCCTGAGGGGAGCGCGGACGGCTGCCTTTCACGTCAAGCCGCACATCGGCATCGGAATCGACACGACGTTGGCCTGCGATACGCCCGGAGTTCCCGAGCAGGACCGCACCACCGAACAGGGCAAGGGGTTCGGCCTGCACATCCGCGACGGCAGCTTCATCGCCGACAAGGCGCTGGTGGCCGAATTCGCCGACCTGGCCGAGAAGAAGAAGATCCCATACCAGCGAACCATGCTGCGCTCGGGCGGGCAGGACGGGGCGGCGGCTCAACAGGCGGCGTCGGGCGCACGGGCGATCGGCATCGTGGTCGGAACCCGCTATATCCACACAGTGACCGAGATGATCGAGAAATCCGACCTTCAGGCGGCACGGGATATCCTGGTGGCCTATCTCAAGTCGAAGTAACGCTGACGCAGGGGCCATGGCGGCAAGGGGCCAGGGACGATAGTGGATCAACGGTCTCTCAGTCCGCTTCCACCACTCGCCAGTGCCGCATCCGTGCCCGGAACCAGCTTCGCTGGCGCTTGGCGTATTGCCGGGTTGCGACGATGGCGGCGTCGCGCGCCGCCTCCAGCGTCATCTCGCCCCGGACATGCGCCACGAGTTCGGCCGCTCCTATGGCCTTCGACGAGGGCAGGGCAGGATGCCAGCCCGGTGCGTTCCTTCGGGCCTCGTCCAGCGCGCCGCATTCCAGCATCAGCGCGAAACGACGCGCGATCCGTGGGTTGAGCCACTCCTTCGGCGCGTTGACCAGCAGGGGCTGGGCCTGTTCCAGCGGCAGGATCGGCGGCCCGGTGTCCTCCTGCCATTCTGCAAGGCCGCGTCCGGTGAACGTCAACACCTCCCAGGCCCTCTGGATACGCATCGGGTTCGAACGGTCGATGCGCGCGGCGGTCGCCGGATCGAGTTCCTGCAACAGAGCATCCGCGCCATCGGACCGAATCCGCCTCATGGCCACGGCGCGCACGTGGTCCGGCGTCGGCGGTATGTCGGCGAGCCCTTCGGTCAGTGCGGTGAAGTATAGCCCGGTGCCGCCCACGATGACCGGCGGAGGGCCAGAGAGCAAAGGCGTCACCTCGCGCAGCCATTGGCCCACGGAATAGGCCTCGGTGCCCGGCACATGGCCGTAGAGTCGGTGCGGGCGCGCCGCTTCGTCCGCAAGGGAGGGTCGCGCGGTCAGAACCCGCCAGTCGGCATAAACCTGCAACGCGTCCGCATTGACGACGGCCCCCCCAAGAAGGTCGGCTATAGCCATAGCCAGCGCCGATTTTCCGCTGGCCGTAGGCCCGGCGATCAGCACCGGGCGCGACCGGTCGAGGCTTTTCAGCAGGGTTTCTATCGAACCCTCTCCTTCTTGCGTTGAACTGCACGGGCTTTTCCGACATTTTCGCGCCGGGCGCAAAGCCCCTCATAATAATGCGTCAGCAAGGAACGGGACCACCATGGCCAGCGACACCGAAGAGACCTCCTACAAGCGTGTGCTTCTGAAAATCTCCGGCGAGGCGCTGATGGGTGACCAGGGCTATGGCCTGCACCCACCAACAGTGTCGCGAATAGCCAATGAGGTGAAAAGCGTCCACGACCTTGGCGTCGAGATCTGCATGGTCATCGGCGGCGGCAACATCTTCCGGGGGCTGGCCGGATCGGCCCAGGGGATGGAAAGGACCACGGCAGACTACATGGGGATGCTCGCAACTGTGATGAACGCGCTGGCGATGCAATCGGCGCTGGAGGGGATCGGCGTTTTCACACGCGTCATCAGCGCCATCCGAATGGACGAAGTGGCCGAACCCTATATTCGCCGCCGCGCAGTGCGGCACCTGGAGAAGAAGCGGGTCTGCATCTTCGCCGCCGGCACCGGCAACCCCTATTTCA
>CAZRNL010000080.1:9386-10129 GCA_964601395.1 uncultured Silicimonas sp.
TTTCACCACCGACACGGCTGCCACGTTGCGCGCCTCGGAGAAGTCTTGCGAGGCTATTTTCAAGGGCACAAAGGTTGACGGCGTCTACGACAAGGACCCGATGAAGCACGCCGATGCGAAACGCTATGAGAACGTCAGCTTCGACGAGGTGCTTCAGAAACGCCTGAACGTCATGGATGCCAGCGCCATAGCGCTTGCCCGCGACAACAGGCTGCCGATCATCGTCTTCTCGCTGGACGAACCGGGCGGTTTCAAGGGTATTCTGGCGGGGCGCGGGACCTATACCATGGTGCAGGACTGACACCCGAACATCAGCGAGAACATGCGCCCGGCAACACGGCGCGATGCTTCGCGGGAGATATGATCCTGTTTCGGCGAAATTTATTGCCGTAGGGTCAATTGTGCGGCCATGGCGCAACAAAATTGCACGCCGCGCACCGATGACCTGCACACCTTTGCCACACCTGCTCTATACAATTGCCTTTTATTGAAGATATAGAGAGACCAACTGAGGCTTAGCTGCCGCAGATCAGAAACGAGAAACGGGCATGGCGGACGAAATCGAAATCGATCTCGACGATCTAGAGCGTCGGATGGACGGAGCGCTGACGTCGCTACGCCAGGAATTCCAGACTTTGCGGACCGGACGGGCCTCGGCCTCGATGATCGAACCGGTTATGGTCGACGCATATGGCTCGATGACGCCGATCAACCAGGTGGGCACGGTCAACGTGCCCGAGCCA
>CAZRNL010000081.1:0-10122 GCA_964601395.1 uncultured Silicimonas sp.
CGAACGTATCGTGCAGGGCCTGAACCGCCAGTTCCATGTACTTGCGGTCGATCAGCACCGAGACCTTTATCTCGGAAGTGGTGATGACCTTGATGTTCACTCCCTCGTCCCGAAGTGCCGCGAACATCTTTGCCGCGACGCCGGCGTGGCTGCGCATCCCTATTCCAACGACCGAAACCTTGGCCACGTCCTCGTCGGTGACGAGTTCGGAGTAGTTGACCTCGCCCGTCGCCTTGACCTCTTCCATTGCCTTCCTTGCCCGCGTCACCTGGTTCACAGGCAGCGAGAAGGTCATGTCGGTCCGGCCTTCTTCGGAAATGTTCTGGACGATCATGTCGACGTTCACATTCGCCTCGGCCAGCGGGCCGAATATGGCCGCGGCTATTCCCGGACGGTCGGCGACCGAAAGCAGCGTCATCTTGGCCTCGTCGCGGCTGAAGGCGACCCCGGCAACAACATTGGATTCCACGATATCCTCCTCACTGCAGACCAGGGTGCCCGCGTGTTCGTCATTGTCCTCGAAGCTCGAGAGCACCCGCAGCTTCACCTTGTAGCGCATCGCAAGTTCGACCGAACGGGTCTGCAGCACCTTCGCACCCAGGGACGCCAGTTCGAGCATCTCTTCGAACGCGATCCGATCCAGCTTGCGGGCTTTCGACGTGATCCTCGGATCTGTCGTATAGACCCCGTCGACATCGGTATAGATATCGCAGCGCTCTGCTCCGAAGGCTGCGGCGAAGGCAACCGCGGTCGTATCCGATCCGCCTCGACCCAGAGTTGTGATGCGGCCCTCGGGACTGATGCCCTGAAAGCCAGCGACGACGGCGACCCTCATGCCTTCGGCGAACTTGGCGTTTATGTTCTGCGTCGGAATCTCTTCGATCCGCGCCTGACTGTGCGCGCTCGTCGTCTTCAGCGGAACCTGCCAGCCTTGCCAGCTGCGCGCCGGGATTTCCATCTCCTGCAAGGTCAGCGCCATCAGGCCCGCGGTCACCTGTTCACCTGAAGAAACGACCGCGTCGTACTCCCGCGCATCGTAAAGCTTCGAGGTTTCCTCGACCCAGCCCACCAGCTCGTTCGTCTTGCCCGACATGGCAGAGACGATAACGATAACATCGAAACCATTCGCCACTTCACGGCCGACGCGCTTTGCGGCGCGGCGGATGCGGTCGAGTGTCGCGACGGACGTGCCGCCGAATTTCATAACGAGAAGCGGCATATCCGTCCCCGGATGCACGTTGAAAAATCCGACTGCCTCTTACGGTGCGGGCGCGGGGGGTGCAAGACAGGGCTTGGGAAATACCGCGTCAATTCGCCCGCGGCGTTGCTATGGCTTAGCACTTGGCCCACGAATAACTTGAGGCAAAATCCGGAACGAGGTCCACCATGACACGCCTGCTTGCCATCGCACTCTCTTTTCTCGCAACGCCGTTGTTCGCCGACGATATCACGGTGACCGATGCCTATGCTCGAGCCTCTCGCCCTGGTGCTCCGACCGGGGCGATGTTCATGACCATCCATAATGCAGGGGAAGCGGCCGACCGCCTGATCGGCGCAGCCAGCCCCGCCGCGCAGATGGTGGAACTGCACACTCACATCGAGGAGGCCGGTGTTATGAAGATGCGCCCTGTCGAAGACGGAATGGAGATTCCGGCAGGCGGCATGCATGCGCTTGAACGCGGCGGCGATCACCTGATGCTCATGGGGCTGACACAGTCCTTCGAGGACGGTGCGACCGTTCCCTTGACCCTTGTTTTCGAGAAGGCAGGCGAAATCACTCTGGACGTGATCGTGGACAACGCACGCGAGCAGGGCCAGCATGGCATGATGCACGGCAAGAGCAACTGAGGGTCAATCGCGAAGGATCTGACCGACCCAAGCCGGCACGACTTCGGTTGCCGGTCCGGAGATTAGCTCATCGAAGTGCCGCGAGACCTCGGACTCGAGGAGATTGATCTCGACGGTACGCGCTCCATGACGTGCGGCTTCGCTGACGAAACCCGCGGCGGGATAGACCTGCCCGCTTGTTCCTATGGCAACAAAGAGGTCTGCACTGGCCAGATGGCTTACAATCTGGTTGAGAAACCTGGGCGTTTCACCAAACCAGACGATATCGGGCCGGAGTGTTGCCATTCCACACGCGGGACAGGGATCGTCCACTGACATCTCGTCCGGCGCCTCCGACCTTTCGTCGCAACTGGTGCACCAGGCCAGATCGTGACGCCCGTGCATATGCAGCGCCTCGGAACCGGCAGCCGCATGAAGACGGTCGACGTTCTGTGTGATGATGACCACCTGACCCGCGTGTTCCGCCTGAAGACGCGCCAATGCGAAATGTGCCGCGTTGGGTCTGGCGGCGCGCGCATTGCGACGTCGCATGTTGTAGAAGTGCATGACCTTTTCGGGATTGACCGCGAAGCCTTCCGGCGTGGCGACCTCTTTCAGATCGACCCTGGTCCAAAGCCCGTCCTTGTCCCGGAACGTGCCAAGACCACTTTCGGCGGACACGCCCGCTCCTGTCAGAATGACGATCTTCATTCCCGATTTTCCCGTCCGCAAGTCCATGCTAACGCCTTGCGGACATCGGAGAAACCCAATGCGCGTGCTGTGCGTTTGTCTTGGAAACATCTGCCGCTCGCCCACCGCAGAAGCCGTCTTGCGTGGGATGGCGCCCGCATTGACGGTCGACAGCGCCGGGACCAGCGACTGGCATATCGGCCAGGCGCCCTACGGTCCGGCGATCGAGGCTGCTGCGCTGCGGGGGTATGATCTGTCGCCGCTCAGAGCACGGCAGTTCGAAGCGTCCGATTTCCTGAAGTTCGATCTCATTCTTGCGATGGACGCCCGGAACCGGCGAGATATCGAGGCCCTGCGCCCCGGCGGCTCTGACGTGCCGGTTCGTCTCTTTCTGGACTACGCCACGGGCTTCGAGGGACGGGATGTGCCCGATCCCTATTACACAAGAGATTTCGACGGTGCTCTTGACCTCGTGGAGGCCGCGGCCAGAGGACTTCTGAACGCATTCGACTGTGACTAGCGCTGACAGAACGTTTCCGCTGTTTGAGCGAAATTCTGATAACGCTCCCAGAAGGCGGAATCGGCTTTGCGTGTCGATTGCCTTGCTTCCTGCGCACGGTGCGGATCGGAAAAGAACGTAGCCGCCGTCCGCTGATCCCTCGGCGTCAGCGTCATGTTCGCCGCATCCTGTATGCACCCGCACAGAGCGCGCTGACCGAAGGCACGCCCGGACTTCAGACAGGCTGACTCGATCTGTTGCGCAAACAACGGTTGCGCCAAGAAAGCCGATATCACGGCGATGCTAGCAAAGTACTTCATCAGTGACCTCGCGACTACCGGGCGGGCCGCGCCCCAGGCACGGTGGCGACAAGGGTGCCAAGAATTCTTCAGGCCGTCGAGTGCTTTCAATGTCGCAAACGACCCGGAGCCAGAACGCATATCCGGGTGGGGCAGTATCGAGAGCGGCGTGCTGTAGAAAATCGTCGCACGTCAGCTCGCAAAGTATTCTGAACTGACGTTTACGCAAAGAATGAGACATTCTGGAAACACAACAATTCCAAAATGTTGTCCTGTATGCTGCGACAAACCCTGAAAGCCGGAATTCAGGGTAGGATTTCTGCGCGCGGAGTGCGACCGGGCGTTGTTCGAGACGTGATATGAACAGACGAGTGTTTCTGGCCTCTGGACTGGCCACAATTTTCTTGACTGCCTGCAGCGGAAACTGGGGGGTCAAATACGCCGGGTTGCCTGATCCTGCGGTCAGCCGTGAATGGCGCGTGGCTCGGGTTTCAGTCGTGGTTCCCGAGACCCTGTCGGTCTCGGAGAGTAATTCATTCGCTCCGAATGCCGACATCGTCTGGCACGGCGAGGCTTATGGAGATCGTCGCAAACAGGTCGGCGCAATCCTGAGAGAGGGCCTGAGCCGGGGAGCTTCGGGTCTGCGTGGCAGCAGGCCGGTCGTCTTGTCGGCGCGGCTTCACAGATTCCACGGCGTGACACCTGCCGCCGTCGAGCGCGCACCTGCCGCCGTCCACAACATAAAGTACGATCTTCAGGTCTTCGATGCCCGCACCGGCAGACCATTGACCGAGCCTCAAGTTGTTTCGGCAGATCTCGAAGCGAATGTCGGCGTTTCGGCTGTCATCGCGGCAATCGAGGGCAAAACGCAGCGCGTCCGGATTGTCAGCCATCTTGCGGCCGTGACCGCCGGTTGGCTGGGACTTGGACCCGATCAGCGGCGCACATTCGAGGGCATCGGGCGCTAAGACACCGATGACTGCCCCTCACTTGCAGCACACACTGCGCAAAGATAATGTCGTGTCGCAATGAAGCTGTTCACAGGTCTCGGAAATCCCGGAGCGAAATACGCTCAGAACCGCCACAACATCGGGTTCATGGCGGTGGACCGCATTGCGTCGGACCATGGGTTCGGCCCCTGGAAATCGAATTTCCAGGGGCAGGTCAGTGAAGGGTGGCTTGGAAACGAGAAGGTCATTCTGCTGAAACCCGGAACATTCATGAACCTTTCGGGCCAGTCCGTCGGCGAGGCAATGCGGTTCTACAAGCTGCAGCCTTCAGACATCGTCGTCTTTCATGACGAGATCGACCTCGCACCGGGAAAGTTGCGCGTCAAGCAGGGCGGCGGTCACGCCGGGCACAACGGCCTGCGTTCGCTGCACGCCCACATCGGCGACGCATACGGGCGGGTACGGCTGGGTGTAGGACATCCGGGCCACAAGGACGCTGTTCCTATTTATGTCCTCAAAGACTTTGCGAAGGCCGATCTCGAATGGTTGGACGATGTGCTTCGGGGTATCTCGGACGGGGCTCCTGCACTGGCGGAAGGCGACTTTGGTCGGTTCCAGAATGCCGTTGCCCTTCGCACGAAGCCGCCTCGCTCGTCGGCAACTGTTTCGGAGGCCCCAAAGTCAGGGAGCCGATCCAATCCTGAGCCTGAGCCTGCGCCTGCGCCCGAAGACAAGCGGTCGCCACTGCAAAAGCTGGTCGACAGGTTCCGGTGACGATCCACGAGGCCTTTCGGGAACAGGCCGCGGCGTGCGAGGCAATGGACTCGCCCTTCATGTCCCGTCTGATGGGCCTTGCCTCTCGAAGACTGCGCCCCGGCTCGCCGGTCACAGACCGCCTGTTCAGTTGGAGAGGTGACGCCTCGCCCAAGGCCGATAACGTGCCGTTGCGGCTTGCTGGAGCGCTTCACGCGCTGAAATTGCAGGGGCACGCGCTGATCGGCGTCTATCCTCCCTATGTCCCGGACGACGGTGACCTCTGGTCGGCTGTCGAGACGGCGATGACCGAAGACTCCGACAAGATCCTGGCCTGGTTGGACAATCCGCCCCAGACGAACGAGGTGCGACGAGCGGCGGTAATCCTGCCCGCGCTTGCTCTGCTCGAAGATGAATTCCGGTGCCCCTTGGAACTTCTGGAACTGGGAACAAGCGGAGGCCTTAACCTGCGGGCGGACAAGTTCCGACTGGACATACCCGGCGCTTCCGTCGGCCCGGCAGATGCAGGCGTTGTCCTGTCTCCGAAATGGTCGGGTCCGCTTCCTCCGACAAGGCTGCCCCCCATCCTTCGGCGTGCGGGAGTTGATATCGCACCGCTTGATCCTCTTGATCCCGGTGACCAGCTTCGGCTGCTGGCCTATCTCTGGGCCGACCAGCCAGACCGGATCGAACGGACAAGAGCCGCATTCGAGGTGGCCCGCGCGGTGCCCGCCGAGATTGCAAAAGGAGATGCCGGTCATTGGCTTGAACACGAACTGGCCCGCCCGACGACCGGTCGCTTGCGTGTCGTTGTGCACACAGTGGCGTGGCAGTACTTTTCGGAAGACACGCGCCGACGAGCCGAAACCGCGATGCTGACTGCGAACGGACCGGTCGCCCGGCTTGCCATGGAACATGACGGCGGCAAGGGTGCAGTGGTGACGCTGACAAACTGGCCGGGCGGCACGCCACGTCAAATAGCGCGTGCCGATTTCCATGGCCGATGGGTTGACTGGACGCCTTGACGCTCTGGACCCACGGGCGGTGGGCGCTAATTATCTCGCTAAGGAGGACAAGTGGAAAAGGATCCATCAGTAAACGTGCTGGGCGAAAAGCTTGAGCCTTGCTCCACACGTCCTGTCACCGGGTTCTTCCGGGACGGGGCCTGCAATACATGCCCACAAGATCAGGGAAGTCACACGGTTTGCGCGGTCCTGACAGCCGATTTTCTGGCTTTCTCGAAGTATCTTGGGAACGACCTGTCGACACCACGTCCGGAGTACGCCTTTCCCGGCCTGAAGCCCGGTGACCGCTGGTGCCTTTGCGCGTCACGATTTCTTCAGGCAGCCGACGAGGGCGCCGCTCCTCGGATTCTTCTGGCATCGACACATCGGCGCGCGCTCGACATCGTGCCGCTTGAAATCCTGATGGATCACGCCTGCGAAGATTGAACAGGCTACTCTTCGATCAGTTCGTCGATGAAAAGGCTCAGAAGTTGCGGTCGACCCGTGACACCGGCCTTCCTGTAGATCGCGTTGGTCTGCGCCTTGATGGTACCCTCGCTGACGCTGCGAAGGTCTGCGATGTCATGCGTCGAGAACCCCTTGATGGCGAACAGAGCCACGTCGCGTTCCGCCGGGGTCAGTTCCCATTCGCTGAACCGCTCTTCCAGAATGTCACGAAACGCACTTCTGGCCCGGCGCAGTGCTTCTTCTGCGCGAACCGATCTGGCTCGTGCCTGCTTCAGCGCAATGGCGCCGACAACCACACCAAGAACAAGCCCCAAGGCGGCACCGATTTCAATCAGCTCGACGTATGTCCAATTGAAGGGGCCGATCGGAAGGCCAAGCACGGATATCAGGATATCGGATACAAAAAAGGACGCGCAGAGAATCTGAACAACAAGCACACCGGCAAGTAGATAACGGTTGCTCACGCGCTATTCCCCGCGCCGGTCCCTTGGAAAGCCATGACGCTAGAAGTCAATCATCGTCGGATTCGTCATCCGACCCTGACCCGCTGTTGTCATCGTCGTCATCATCGTCGTCATCGGATTCATCATCATAATCATCTTCATCATCATAATCGTCGTCTTCATCGTCGTCTTCGTCGTCATCAAATCCGTCAGAACCATCCGATCCGGAACCTGAACCGGATCGGGAGAAGAACCTGACATAATCTCTCAGGATCAGACCTGTGTTCGGGTTGACCACAATCTCGCGCCGGGCATCGGCGCGCGTCGCCAGGAAACGCAAGCGTCCCAGCAATGTGCGGCTTGTCCGGATTTCGGTGTAGCCGTCCTCTCTCAGTTCCGAGATGATCCTGTCGCGCACCGAGGCAGCGTCGGCCAAGGCTGGCGGCGGCGCAAAAGCAAGGACCAATACTACAAGCAGTCTCTTGAGCATCATAAAACCTTTGGGCGGGCCAAGCACAAATAGCAAGGCCCGCCGCGTTTGTGGCAAGATCAGTCTAGGTCGGCGGTTCAGTCGTCGTCGGACTCGTCGCTTTCGTCATCGTCCGACTCGTCGCTTTCGTCATCGTCTGACTCGTCGCTTTCGTCATCGTCTTCGTCGTCGTCCTCGTCGTCGTCCGACTCGTCGCTTTCGTCGTCATCGAACTCGTCGTCCTCATCATCGTCTCGACCCGAACGCCGACCGCTTCCCCCATCACCGATGAAGTCCCGGCTGCGCGAACTGATCTCCAGGCCCGAACGTCCGGACTCGCGCGCACTCGCGCTCTGGACTTCCTGCTTGATGATCTCACCGGTGTCGCGGTCATAGATGACCTCGAGTTTCTCTGTCCCACGGATCGCCTCGACCTTGATCTGGGTAAGGCCATGTTCGATCTCGATGAACTTGTAGCCTTCGGCGGTGAGGCGTTCGACGACCCGGTCGTTGAACGCGCTGTTGGTGATCGTCGACGAGCTGGCCGGTGCCGAGATCTGGTCGACGAAATTTCGGTCGCGGTTTCGTACCTGCACTCCGGTACGACCGATCTCGTCCGCATCGGCGCGCTCGCTTTCCTGCTTCAGAATCGAACCGGTTGTCCGGTCATAGATCACTTCCAGCTTGTCCGAACCGCGAATGGCCTCGACCTTGGTCTGGCTGATTCCGTTCTGAACCTCTATGAAATCGTATCCCAGATCGCGCAGGTTCGCGACGATGGCGTCCGTGAACTGGTCTGCATGGGCGGTCCCCATCCAGGCGGTAAAAGTGGCGGCAATTGCCAATGATCTTTTCATGATGTCGTCCTTTGTATCAGCGTGGAAGTCGGTGTGAACGCTTTCATTCGCCTTCAGAAAACTTCCCGACACCATTCAACTCGGGTTTAGACCCGGCTCAATAAACCTGAGGCCCAAGCCCATAAACTCAGGTTTAAGAGCATCGGAATCAAAAAGACCCGGCGCGGGCGCCGGGTCTTTTCTGAAATAGCGGGGCCTCTCGATCAGTGAAGCTTGGCCTGCACTGTCTTGATGGCTTCGTCGACCAAACCATCGGCCTTGGCCGAGGTCATGCTCTTGGCAATGACTTCGCCCGCAGCGGCAACCGCAATACGCGCAGCCTCGTCACGGACCTTCTTGATGGCTGACGCTTCCGCCGAGGCGATCTGGTCTTCGGCGGCCTGGACCCTACGCTCGATGGACGCGGCCAGTTCCAGCTTGGCCTGCTCTGCCGCTTCAGTAGCGCTTTCCCGGGCGGCTGCGACGATCCTGTCCGCCTGACCCTGCACTTCGCGATGCTTGCGCTCGTAGCTCGCCAGTAGCGATTGGGCCTCCTCACGAAGCGCGCGCGCCTCATCCAGTTCCGAACTGATACCCTCTGCACGCTTGTCCAGTAGACCCGCCAGAATTGTGGGAACCTTGAAGTAGAACAACACCCCGATGAACAGAAGGAAGGCTATCGTCACGATGAAGTCCGTGTTCGACAACGAGTAGAAGTCACCGGAGAACGGGTTCTTCGACGCAGCGAATGCGGGCGATGCAGCGAGGAGGGCGGCAAGAGCCAGAGTGTACTTCATCGCGCTTATCCTTCCATCCGGCTGTCGACGGCCGCGTCGACCGTCGCCTCGTCGGCGTCGATACCAAGCGCAAGAACCACCTCCTTGGCCGTGTCCTTGGCCACGGTGCGCACTGCATCCATGGCGCCAACCCGGATCTCGTCGATGCGCGTTTCGCTTTCGGCGGTGCGTGCCGCGATCTCGGCGTCGGCCTTCTTGACGGCGTCGGCGACTTGCGCCTGCATCTCGGTCTTCGCCTCTGCCGCGATACGGCCAGCTTCGGCGCGCGCGTCGGCAAGCGCCTTTTCATACGCCGCTTCGGCTTCGGCGGCCTTGCGCTTCAATTCCTCGGCAGTCGCGATGTCGTTCGTGATCCTGCCTTGCCGCTCTGCCAGAACAGCGGCGATGCGGGGCAGCGCAATTCTCGACAGCACAAGGTAGATCACGACCAAGGTCACCACGAGCCAGAATATCTGGTTCGGGAACGTCGAAAAATCCAGCTGCGGCATTCCCGGAGCGGCGGCTTCTGTTGCTTCTGTCGCCATGGCGACCTCCTCAAACCTTGGTCATACAACCCCGTGTCCCTTCGCGGTACACGAGGCGCGTAAGGATCGTGGGAGTTTAGACGGCGAACATCAGCAGAAGGGCGACGAGGAACGAAAAGATCCCCAGAGCTTCCGCGAATGCGATACCGATGAACATCGTGGCAGTCTGACCGGCGGCAGCCGACGGGTTGCGAAGCGCACCCGACAGGAAGTTGCCGACAACGTTGCCCACACCGACGGCTGCGCCACCCATGCCGACGGATGCCAGACCTGCGCCAATGAACTGGCCCATTTGTGCGATATCACCTTCCATTGAGACTTCTCCTTACGTTGGAATTTCTGTGATTGATTGATCGTCAGTGGTGCGGATGCAGTGCATCCTTGAGGTACACGCACGTCAGGATCGTGAAGACATAGGCCTGGATGAAGGACACCAGGACCTCGAGAGCGTAGACTGCCGTAATTGCGATAATGCTGAGCGGCGCGATGGCGACCACTGCGGCAAACGCCGCGAAAACCTTGATCACCGCGTGGCCGGCCATCATGTTGCCGGCAAGACGGAT
>CAZRNL010000082.1:0-10110 GCA_964601395.1 uncultured Silicimonas sp.
CCACCAAACCGGTCACGCAAGTAGAACATCAATGGGGCGTAGACGGCGCATACGGAAGAGAAGCCCGAAACAGTTCAAAGTTCAAAGGTTGACTGTGTGATTGGCGCCAAAGTTCCACAGATTGCAATCAACATTCAACTCCAGATTCCTGAAGTTGATGACCCCAAAATATATGATGAACTTTTTGCGTCTATGAAGAAGCATCTCTTTCCGGATCAATGATGAAGGACGAGTTTGAACGACTGAATCGGGTTGTCCAACTTTTTGAGAGGGACGCCCATAGAATTTTAGGTGGTATTGAGAATAGTAAGTCTCGGATCGTATCTATGCATGCGACAAAAGCTAAGTTAGAAAGTAGTTCGCGATATGTTCGCGATCTCTTTTCTGAGGCAGTATCTTGCTTGGAAAACGAGAATAATCGGGCCGCAATAGTGATGTCTTGGAGTGGCTTCTTTTTTCAATTTTGCAAAGACTTTTGGGAGCACGAGCAAGCGCGTCTGAAGGGATATAACAACTGGAAGATTACAAGCCTAGATGAGCTACTTGAACGGGCTGATGGAGAGGTGCTTACAGCTGCGGAGCGATTGCAATTCATTACAGCCAGGAGACGTCGAGGCTTAGATGGGCGTCTTTCGCGTCGAAACGACTGTGCACATCCTTCACCATACATACCGAATTCAAATCAAGCGATTGGTTTTGTCGATGAGATGATCGAGGAGACATTTAAACATTTGCCAACTTAGCAAACGTAGCCCCCGTAGCAAGCGTAGGGTGCGCATCTTGCGCACCATCCCACCTCGCAACCCTCGCACCGCCTGACCAACCGCGCATGGTGCGCAAAATGCGCACCCTACGACACCCCACCTCACAACGCTCGCGTCTTTCGGCTCTTCGCGCCTGGTGCGCAAAATGCGCACCCTACATGCCGTACTTCCGTCGGTCCCGGTGATACGAAGCAAGCGTAGGGTGCGCACTCGCTGCGCACCAATCCCCTCTATGCACATCGCCCCTCATCCCCTAAACTCCCGTCATGCACATCGCACGCGCCATCATCGCATTGGGACTTTTCGGCTGGTTGGGCTGGGCTGTCTGGACCGGGTTTTTGACGCGGACTCCGGCGGTTCCTCGAAATCGCGGGTTCTGAAGAACCTTGTCGACGGTCTTACCGGCAGGTTCGGGGTCGAGACCACGGCGCTGGCGCTCGTCGCCGTGGGGGTCCTCCTTGCGATGGTCTTTCTGGCCCTGCATCGGCGCGACGGATAGACGGCGCATTCGCATCCAAACCTTGACGCGGACCGTATTCCCTTGAAAAGGAGTATGACGATGCAGACCCTCACGCTTTTCGCCATCACCGCCGCGATCTTCCTGATCCTCGACGCCATCATGCTGAACAGGGTCATCGCACCCCTGTTCCGCGAGGCGCTGGGCGATGCCATTCTCGACACGCCGCGCATCGGTCCGGCGGCGATCTTCTACCTGTTCTACGTCGCGGGCCTCCTGGTGCTGATCTCGCTCCCGGCGCTCCGCGACGGCGACGTGGTGCGCGCGCTCTGGCAGGGCGCGCTTCTGGGCGCCATCGCCTATGGCACCTACGAATGGACGAACTACGCCACGCTCGAGGCGTGGACGCCGCGCATGGTCTTCACCGACTGGGCCTGGGGCACGGTGCTGACCGGCGTTTCGGCGGCGGGCGGGGTCTGGGCGACGCGGGCAGTGTTCGGCTGAGGCGAGAGCGCGCCTGGCCCGTCGGTCTTGCGCACCGACGTGATACCGACGTAATACCGACGTGATACCGACGTGATACCGACAGGGGTTGAGCATGCGCATCTTACCGCTTCTCGCAGCATTTTCGCTATCCGCCTGCGCCGCGACCGTACCGGTCGGCTCACCCGGACCGGACCCGGATCCGACCGTGATCGGCGAAGGGAACATGCCCGCAAACGAGATCGTGGTGTACCGCGCGGCCAGCGTCGGGCTTGTTCCCAACGTCGGCACGGCCCCGGCCATCCTGCTTGACGGCCGCAGCGTCGGCACCTGCCGCGTCGGTCAACCCCTTGTTTTCAGGGTCCCAAACGGCACTTGGACGATCACCGCGATGACCGCGTCGGGACAGGTGTCGCAGGGGGTGAGGGTGGAAGATGGCGAACGAAAGAACCTTCGCTGCGGCACGTCGCCCGTACCGTCGCTCAGTCCGGTCCCGACGCTGGTGCCCGTCGGGACCGAAGTCGCCCTGGAAGAAGCTGGCCTGTAAGGCCAGGCTTCAGAGTGTTTTCAGCTCGCCCGCCGATTGGCGACCATCGCGCCCCTCGATCAGTTCGTAGGCGATCTTCTGATTGTCCGCCAATCCAGTCAGACCAGCGCGCTCCACAGCCGAGATATGGACAAAAACGTCCTTGCCGCCCCCATCAGGGGCGATGAACCCGAAACCCTTCGTCGTATTGAACCATTTTACGGTGCCGGTAGGCATAGTGACTTCCTTCGTCGTAGTTGCGCCCCTCGGGACGCTGTCGCACTCTCCATCGCACGCCATGAGGGCAGTCGGATGAACCGGCTGACCGAACAGCGTCAGATGCGCCTTGAATTTGGTGCAAATAGACGAAAAAACAAGATCAAGCTTTGGGCAGTTCGTGAAAGGGCGCGCTTGTGCCAATCCTCTACGGTCTGAAGACCTGCGATACCTGCCGGACCGCCGCGAAGGAACTGGAGCGCGCGGGCCGCACCGTGACGTTCCGCGATGTGCGGGCTGATCCGCTGGATGACGAGATGATCTCCCGTTTTCTGGCTGCCTTCGGTGAAACGCTGATCAATCGCCGCTCCACCACTTGGCGCGGCCTGCCGGAGGGGGATCGCGGCAAGGCAGACGCCGACCTTTTGGCGGCCCATCCCGCGCTGATGAAGCGGCCGGTGATCGAAGATGGTGACGTGCTGACGCTTGGGTGGGACAAGAGCGTCGTGAAGCGCCATCTTGGATAGTGGCAGAGGCGTCCCTATCTCGGACAGACTTGGGAAGGAATCGCGATGCGAAATGCTGCCGCTGCCTTGGGTCTTGTCGGAGGGCTTCTGGCCCTCATGATGGGGATTGTCAGCTTCGGCTACACCGAAGCGATTTATCGTTGGGGTGAATGGCCGGACCTTGCCGAATTGCCCGATAATGTCGACGCAATCCGTGCCATGAGCGTGCTGGCACCACTTCTGGCGATTGCCGGCGCGGCAATGGCGAAGTATCGGGCCTTGTGGGGCGGACTTGCCCTGGCTGTCGCAGCGGGAGGCCTCTACTGGGCCTTTGGGATCGGCTTTTTCTCGATCTTTCCGGTGTCGATGTGCGCCCTCGCCGCTATCCTTGCACTGGCCGCGGGTCGCCCTGACGAACCGAAGAGCCACTTCTGAGCAAGCGATCAACCGACAGCGGACCCGCGCCCCGGAAAGCCAGATAGAGCAAGACAAAGACCCAGAACGCGCGCTGATCGAGAACGATCGCGTCGGGCATCCGGTCG
This sequence comes from uncultured Silicimonas sp., assembly GCA_964601395.1. GTDB lineage: Bacteria > Pseudomonadota > Alphaproteobacteria > Rhodobacterales > Rhodobacteraceae > JAVJUV01. The sequence continues at coordinate 3,495 of CAZRNL010000082.1, forward strand.
AACCAGGCGCCGAGTGTTCCCGCATGTTCGATGCCGCCGTGGCCATACAGGTCGGTCAGCGTCTGGACGACAATGAAACCTATCATCCCGAGGGCAGCCAGCCTAGTAAACAGTCCCAGCACGATCGCCAGGGGCAGCAGGAACTCGGCCCAGGTGCCGGCCACGACGACCAGCCAGTGAAGTACGCCAAGCTGCGAAAGGTCGTATCCTGCGGCTTCCACCGCTTTCGGGAAGATCTGGATGTAGGCGCCGTCGGATGGAAAGAGAAATCCGAAAACTCCGTCGCCCAGCTTGGTCAATCCGGAATTCCAATAGTAAAGCAGAAGGATGGCCGCAAAAAGAAATCGCGCCAGAGTGGTCATGACCGGCACGGTCGAGCGTTCGAGACCTCCGAAGAAACCGTCGTGAAGCGAGATCAGTGTGCGGATCATGGGTCAGTCTCCAAGCGAGGTGATGGCACCGGCCCCGATCAGCAGCGCCAGCGTGCTGGAGAGGTCGAATTCCGTGGATTCAGTGGTCGCTGTGTCGACGGCTTCGCCCAGAGTGAGGCCGTCGAGCAATGCGGAAAGGAAAGATGCGCCACCGGGCAGCAGAAGATGGGGCGTTGGATCAAGGTCGTTGCGAAGCACAACAACATCTTCAGCCCGCATCACTGGTTTTGGGGCTCCCGGCTCGACGTTGAATAGCCAAACCGAATGGAGCGGCCAGGGTGAGCGGATCAGGCGTAGCGATGGCGCCAGTCCGATCTTTGAGCCAAGCAGGTCGACGGGGTCGATCTTCTGAAGCCGCTGCGGGTCGATCGGTTCTCGATCAGCAGCGTGATAGCTTTCCCGCAGCGCCAGTTCCAACCGTGCCACGTCGGGTAGATACCCGATCCGCGATGTCGGTTCGAAGCTCTTCAGGAACTCCGGCATCGCGCTGCCGTAGTACATCATCAAAGGCGATGCGGGCGGATGCTGGCGAAGAAAAACGCCGGCGAGCACACGAAAGTTCTGGTCCCCGAGAAGCCTGGCGACAACCGGAAACGCAGTCTCGAGCGCCTCGGTGAGTGAAACGGCCACATTGTTGCGATAGACGTCGAACCTTCGCCCGGCCGAGCGTCCCGCCCCGTCCAGCAGGCCTTCGGGACGATCGCGTGCCGGATCTAACAGTGCGGCGCGGAACTCTGTTTGATTGACGATCATGCCGTTGCCGCCTGCAGGACCTGCGCGGCCCGTGCAGCTTCATTCTCGAGAACACTCCACTCAGGCACGTCGTTATCCCATTCGATCAGCGTCGGACGGATACCGCCTTGTCGGACCGTGTATTGGTAAAGCGCCCACACTGGATCGGCGATCTCGCGTCCGTGACTGTCGATCAGCAGCGTAGCGCCGTGATCGTCTTCGTCCGCATCGTGGCCGCCGAGATGAATCTCTCCCACAAGTTCGAGGGGGAAGGCATCGATGTACGATATCGGGTCGGTTCCGAGGTTGGTCGCACTCACGAAGACATTGTTCACATCCAGCAGCAGCCCGCAGCCGGTCCGGTGCGCGACCTGACGCAGGAATTCTGTTTCGGACAACGTGCTTTCTGCAAAAGCCAGATATGACGACGGGTTTTCCAGCAACATACGCCGACCCAAGACGGTCTGTACCTCGTCGATATGGTCTGCAACGCGCGCCAGTGTTTCTTCGGTGTAGGGCAGGGGCAGAAGGTCGTTCAGAAAGGCACTTTCGTGCGTGGACCATGCAAGATGCTCGGAGAAGCTGGCCGGATCGAGCCAGTCGCAGAGATGTTTCAACCGCGCCATGTGATCTTGGTCGGGACGGCTTTCACCTCCGATCGAAAGTCCTACCCCGTGGACCGAGAAGGCAAAGCGTTCCGCCAGATGGCGTACTTGCGCCAGAGGTCGACCGCCGTCGCCCATGTAGTTCTCGGCGTGAATTTCCAGCCATCGAACCGAACCGGCACTTTCCATGATGTCGGCAAAGTGCTGTGGCTTGTATCCGACGCCCGGGGCGTCGGGCAGGCGGTCAAACGCGATGGAAGTCGAGTCAAGCATTGTCAATCCAGAGGGTCAGGTCGGCGTTCCCACAAATCTGCAGGAACGCCATCGCGCAATGAAGCTCAGCTCTGCGGCAGATCGCGGTCAAGCTCTTCGAGAGAACCCATGCGGTCCGAACCGTCGGCCATGGCGGGCAGCTCGATGTCGGCGCAGGTTCCGGCGTCAACCAGCGTCCAGGCATTGCCCTGGTAGTCGACAGTGGAAGTGCCGGCGCAGGTCGTGCCCGGTCCGGCGGCACAATCATTCGCGCCAGCCAGCGAAACACCGAAGCATTTTTCCTTGGCCTGAGCATGAGCCGGGGCAGAGAGAGAAGCAGTAAGAGCGGCAGCGAGTGCACCAGCAACTGCAAGGGTCTTGGTCGTGTTCGACATCAGATCGATTCCTTTTATTCGGATAAAATAACATGCCGCCTAGGCGACACCCGCACCAAATTGATCTTTCTGTTCAAATGCTACTCACGGGTGCGTGTTTGACGCATCCGTTAGAATTTGAAACATGTTGCGAACCTCCCTGAACGGAGACCGTGCAAAGTTACGCTTCTGTAAAGATTATACTTTTAGCGATTGTGTCGCCAAAATTCCTTCCATTCAATGAAGTGTTAGGCGGTCCAGGTTAAGCCGAATTCAGAAATGACCATCGCGGCAAAGGGCCTTTTGTGACGCATCTTCGGGACACTGAATCAACCTGGCCGACGACCGAGATGAAAACTGACGCGGACCGGGCTGGACGACTCGCGCGGCTGTCGGGTCCTTGCGTCGAGTTATTGGAGTCGCGAGGCGGCTTTCAGTTCGCAACTCTCTGTCTTTGGCTTGTATTTCTTGCGATCGGACTTCTGTTCCACCGGTCGTTCAATGCCGACCTGTTTGGCAACGAAGGCATCGAGAACTTCGTTCATGTCACAGGTCCCGGCATTGTCCTTGAACTGGAAGACCTAATGGCGGGGTTGGCGGTCTCAGAGACGGTTGAGAAAGCGATACCGCTTTCCGGCCTTGCCGATCGGGTCGCACGCATCAGCGGCGAAAGCACCCGACTGATATTGCAGGATGCCGCCTCTGATCCGCCGGACCTTTTGTCCGAAGATATGGCCAGGTCCGCAGCAGAAACCGCTGACGCGCTCAGCGCGCTGGGCCGGTTGGCAGCAGAGCTGACGAATTCGCAACAAAGCTCTGGTGGCCCCTCGGACCGGAGACACTTCCATGATGAAGTTTCCAGCGCGAAGGATGCGCTGACCCGACACCTGCACGCAATGGCACGGGTGGACCAAGCCCGGGAGGCTGGGACGATCAGCAGAATTCGCATCATGTCGGCCTGGTTCTGGGTCTTCCTGATTGCCAGTCTGATTGTCGGGAGCGCCTTTCTGCGACTTCTTCGGGACGAAGTGGTTGCACGGCGCGCCCGTCAGACGGCCGAGCGAAAGGCAAACTTCCTCGCTTATTACGACCCGGCAACCGGTCTCGCCAATCGACACCAGTTCCAGGATCGGCTGACGGGTCTTGTCGCATGCGATATCCCGGTATCGGTGGTGATGATCGACATCGATGATTTCAAGGAGTTCAACGAGCGGCACGGAAGGCTTGCAGGCGATGTTGTTGTAAAGGAAATCGCCTACCGGATCAGGTCAGTGGCGGAACGATGCTCCGGCTTCCCGGCGCGATTGGGCGGCGACGACTTCTCGTTGGTGCTTCTTGGCCGGGAAGCGGAAGAGCCGGGATCGGTTGCGGATGCTATTCTGTCGGAGTGTCGAAAACCGATCCTGCGGGCCGGTCAGAGCTATTCGGTACAGGTGTCGGTCGGATGCGTCCCCCAGTCGGTGCTGACGGACGGGGATCATTTGACGTACGAGCGCATCATGCGGGCGGTCGACTTCGCACTGGAAACGGCCAGGCGTCAGACGTCCTCTGCTGTCGTGGTGTATGATACAGAAATGGCGAATGCTTTTGAGGACAGGCGGCGACTTGTCGAACAATTGCCGAACGCAATCGCAGCGCGTGAACTACTGGTTTTTTTCCAACCGCAGTTCAATATCGCAGCATCCGAGGTCTATGGTAAGCGCAACGTCGACCCCCTCCTGCCATTTCTGACCTGATCCGGCCATTCTGCGCGCATGTGCGTGACGGAGGGTTTGGATTTTGGAAATAGACGGCAGAATGGGCGTCCGTTTGGACGGCTCGAGGACTGACGGGGTTTCGCGGCTGGACGTGATTGAGGGTCCCAGCGGGCGACGTCAGCGCACGAGGGCTGAGCGGGCGCGGATCGGTGCGGAAAGCATGATGCCCGGGGTGACAGTAGCTGATGTCGCGCGACGGCATGGCACGACGCGCTGGCAGGTTTACGATTGGCGCAAGAAGCTGCGGACGGGGCAACTGGTGGTGCCTGAAAGCGTTGCCGCTTTGCCAGCCTTCGCCGAACTGGTGGTTGATGACACCGCGACGACAGCGCCACTGGCTGCCACCAGGTCGGACCTTGAGATCGTAGTGGGCGATGTCGTGATCCGGGCGGGGACGGACGCCGACGAAGGTCATCTGACGCGGGTGATCCGCGCGGCGCGGGCCGCGACATCATGATGTTCGGCCAGGGCGGGCCGGTGAAGGTGTTCGTGGCGACGCGGCCGGTCGACTTCCGCAAGGGGATCGACGGGCTGGCGCTGGCGGTTCAGGAGATGTTTGGGCTCGATCCGTTCTGTGGCGCGGTCTTCGTGTTCCGCTCGAAACGCGCGGACCGGATCAAACTGCTGATGTGGGACCAGACCGGTATGGTGCTGGCGCACAAGCGGTTGGAAGGCGGCAAATTCGTCTGGCCGCAGGTGCAGGACGGGATGATGCGGATCTCCTCCGCGCAGCTGGTGGCATTGTTCGAGGGGCTGGACTGGCGGCTGGTCCGGCCGGAACGCGCGCGGCGTCCGCTGGCGGCGGGATGATCGCCGAAAAGCGCAGGAAACTCCCGTTTTTACTGGCCAGAACAGGTGCTCCGTGATTCACTTTGCTCCATGGATGCCGTCGTTCTCGCCCGGGAAAACGCCCTTTTGAAAGCTCGCCTGACCGAAGTCGAGGCGGCGCTGGCCGAGGTGCAGGAAGCCAATCGTCGGCTGGAAGATATCCTGCGCACCTCGCAGCGCGAGAAGTTCGGCAAGCGCTCCGAAAAGCTGTCGCCCGATCAGTTCAACCTGCCTCTGGAAGATGCCGAACTGGCCCAGGGTGTGCTTGCGGCTGCACAGGAGAAGGCTGAAGCTGCGATGCAAAGGGCGCGCGGGGAAGAGCCCCGCAAACCAAAGCGCAATCGTGGGCATCTGCCGTCGCATTTGCCTCGGGTCGAGCGCGTGATCGAACCTGCCAGCACGCTCTGCCCCTGTGGCTGCGGCGAGATGGCCCGGATCGGCGAGGACGTGTCCAAGCGTCTGGACGTGATCCCGGCCCAGTTCCGGGTGCTGGTCACGCGCCGCCCCAGATACGCTTGCCGCCGGTGTTCAAAGGCCGTGGCGCAGGCGCATGCGCCCGAGCATGTCGTGCCCGGTGGGTTGCCCACGGAACTGTTCATCGCTTCGATCATCGTCTCGAAGTTCGGGGACCATCTTCCGTTTTACCGTCAGGCCGAGATCTTCAAACGGCAAGGGATCGATCTGGACCGGGGCACCCTTGGCAACTGGGTCGGCCGCGCGTGCTTCCACCTGATGCCGATCATCCATCACATGAAAGCTCATCTGCGCGGCGCGGACCGTATCTTCGTGGATGAGACCCGCGCGCCAGTGCTGGACCCGGGCCGCAAGGCCACCAAGAGCGGCTTCTTCTGGGCTGTCGTATCCGATGATCGCGGACATGGCGGCGCAGGTCCGCCCATCGTGCTGTTCCATTACGCCCCCGGCCGCGGCAAGGAGCATCCCTTGAAGTTCCTCGCCGGATACCGCGGCAGGTTCCTGCAATGCGACGCCTACCAGTCCTACAACGCGCTGACGGAAATCGAGCGTGACGGTGGCCCATGGCAGCTGGTCTACTGCTGGACCCATGTGCGACGCCGCTTCGTGAAACGCTTCGAAAGCGACCGCTCCCCCATCGCCGAGGAGATGCTGCGCCAGATCGCGCTGCTCTATCAGATCGAGAAGACCGTGCGGGGCCAGGATGCAGACGTCCGACTGGCCGCCCGCCGAGAACACGCCGCCCCCATCATCACGGCACTCAAGCCGTGGCTGGAGGTCCAGCTGTCCCGCATCCCACAGAAATCCCAGCTGGCCGAGGACATCCGCTACACCCTCGCGCACTGGCCCGGCCTGATCCGCTTCCTGGACGAGGGCACCCTCGAGCTGGACACCAACCCTGTCGAAAATCAGATCAGACCGATTGCCCTGACGCGGAAAAACGCGCTCTTCGCAGGCAATGAGGTCGGTGCTGAAAATTGGGCCATGCTTGCCTCGCTGGTCGCCACCTGCAAGATGGCCGGCGTCAACCCCGTCGACTACCTCGACACCACTCTCCGCGCGATCCTCGACGGCCATCCGCAAAGCGGCATCGAAGACCTGATGCCGTGGCGCTACGCGCAGCTGTCAAGCCTTGCCGCATAGGCCTGCGGCGTCGCGCTTAC
>CAZRNL010000083.1:0-9988 GCA_964601395.1 uncultured Silicimonas sp.
CGATACGCAACGTCCGCAAGGACGGTATGGATGAGATCAAGAAGGCCAAATCGGACGGTATGTCCGAGGACGACCAGAAGTTCTGGGAGGGCGCGGTGCAGGAACTGACTGACAAGTCGATTTCCAGGATCGATTCCGCGCTTGAGAACAAACAGGAAGAAATCATGCAGGTCTGATGCCCTGGGGGGTGGGGGCATTCAATTTTACGAGGAGAGCCGGATTGGGCAAAGTATTGGAACGCAGCGCCCCGGAGCACGTTGCCATCATCATGGATGGGAACGGACGCTGGGCACAGGCACGAGGCAAACCGCGCCTGTTCGGACATCACGCCGGCGCGCGCCGCGTTCGCGAGATCGTCGAGGCCTGCCCGGAACTGGGCGTCAGGTATCTGACGATCTTCGCCTTTTCCACCGAGAACTGGAAACGGACCCAGACCGAAGTGTCGGGTCTGATGAAGCTCTTCAAGCGCTACCTGATGAGCGAGACGAAATCGCTGGTCACGTCGGGCGTGCGAGTGCGCTTCATCGGCGACCGCATCAAGCTGGACGAAACCCTTGTCGCACTGATGGACGAGTTGGAGCTTCTGACCTGCAATAACGACCGCGTGCACCTCACGGTCGCACTGAACTACGGCGGCCGGGACGAAGTGGCGCGCGCCACCAAGCGTCTGGCGCGCGAGGTGGCCGCAGGCCGGATCGACCCCGAGAAGGTCGATGCCGAGACGCTGGCGCGCTTTCTGGACACCTATGTCCTTCCCGATCCGGACCTTGTGATCCGCACCAGCGGCGAGGCGCGTATTTCGAACTTCCTGCTCTGGCAGTCGGCCTATTCGGAATACGAATTCATCGACACGCTCTGGCCCGACTTCACCCGCGAGGAATTCGCCCGCGTGCTCGTCGGTTTCTCGGCCCGTGAGAGACGGTACGGAGCCGTGCCGGGATGAACCACGCCGGGGTGGGGCAGTGGAGCGATCTTGGACAAAGGCTGCTGTCGGGCAGCATATTCGCCGCACTGGGCCTTTCCATGATGTGGCTCGGCGGGCACCCGTTTCACGTCTTCGTTTCGCTAATCTGCGGAATCATGATCTGGGAAGTGGCGCGCATGGTGGGGGCAGGCTCCGCCTCGATCCCTCTTGGCGTCATCTCGGGGCTGGCGTGCCTGATCCTTGTCACCTATCCGGCGGGCTTTACCCTGCCTCTTGTCTTCATCCCCGCTCTCGTGGGCATCACGCGCCTTGACCGCCACCGGGTGAGCTATGCTCTCTACTCGACAGCGATCCTGATGGCCGGCTTCGGCCTTGTGCATCTGCGCGACGATTTCGGTTTTCTCTGGATGGTCTGGCTGGCGCTGATCGTAATCGTCTCCGACGTTCTGGGCTACTTTGCCGGGCGGTTCCTGGGCGGCCCGAAGTTCTGGCCGCGCGTAAGCCCGAAGAAGACCTGGTCGGGAACGGCGGCGGGATGGATCGGCGCGGCCACCATCGGCCTGATCTATGCCACCAAGGGCTACGCAGACAGCGAGATCGTGGCGATCTCCATCGCGGTCTGCCTTGCGGGGCAATTCGGCGACATCGCGGAAAGTGCGTTGAAGCGAAAGGTCGGGGTGAAGGATTCGTCGTCGATCCTGCCCGGTCACGGCGGCATGTTCGACAGGTTCGACGCCATGCTGGGCGCGGCGCTTTTCCTGCTTCTGGTTGAGCAGATCATCGACTTTCCGCCGGCCGCGCTTTAATGAGGCGCGTCACGATTTTCGGCTCCACAGGATCCATCGGTTGCAACACCGTCGACCTGATTGCGCGCGACCCCGCTTCCTACGAGGTAGTGGCTCTGACAGGCGGACGGAATGTCACGAAACTGGCCGAGCAAGCGCGCGCGCTTAACGCACGGTTCGCCGTCACCGCCCATGAGGAGTGTCTCACCGGTCTGCGCGATGCGCTTGCAGACACAGATATCGAGACCGGCGCGGGCGAGGCTGGGCTGGCCGAAGCCGCCCAGCGCCCCGCGGACTGGATCATGTCGGCCATTGTCGGTGCCGCGGGGCTGCCACCGGGTCTCAAGGCGCTCGAACACGGAACGACGCTGGCTTTGGCAAACAAGGAAAGTCTTGTTACGGCCGGCCCGCTACTTCTGGAAACCGCCCGCCGTCACGGCGCGAGGATCCTGCCTGTCGACAGCGAACATTCAGCCGTTTTCCAGGCGCTTGTGGGCGAGGACATGGCAGCGGTCGAGAGGGTCATCATCACCGCATCGGGCGGCGCGTTCCGGGATTGGCCGCTGGAGCGGCTGAAACACGCGACGCTGGCCGAAGCCTCGTCACATCCCAACTGGGCGATGGGACAGCGGATCACGATCGATAGCGCGAGCCTTTTCAACAAGGCTCTTGAACTGATTGAAACGCATCACTTTTTCGGAACTCCGCCAGAGCGAATCGAGGCTGTCATTCACCCCGAAAGCCTGATCCACGCTATGGTCGGGTTCCGCGACGGCGCTCTCATGGCCCATGTGGGTCCACCCGATATGCGCCATGCAATCGGCTATGCGCTGAACTGGCCCGAACGGCTTCACCTGCCTGTGGCGCGCCTTGATTTCTCCGAGATCGGCAGCCTGACGTTCCGTGCGCCGGACGAGGCGCGATATCCCGCTCTGGGACTGGCGCGGGAAGTCATGCGGGTCGGCGGATTGGCCGGCGCCGTCTTCAACGCCGCCAAGGAAGCGGCCCTCGATGCGTTCATCGACGGGCGCATTGGGTTTCTCGACATGGCCTCGGTCGTGACCGACGTGATCGAAAATATGTCAGGAGAGGGTCTCGGAAAGGCCGCTATTACACTTGAATCTGTCGGGCAGGCAGACCAGATGGCCAGAGACAGGGCCGTCCGTTACGTAGAAAAAAGGCAGAGGTAGGAAATCATGGATGCAGGTCTGATCCCGACCTTTGGCAGTTTGGCATGGACGATAGCGGCCTTCATCGTGGCTCTTTCGATCATCGTGGCCATTCATGAATACGGCCACTACATCGTTGGCAAATGGAGCGGCATCAAGGCCGAGGTCTTCTCGATCGGATTCGGTCCGGTGCTGGCGAGTCGTATCGGCAAGGACGGCACGAAATGGCAGATCGCCGCGCTGCCCTTCGGCGGCTACGTCAAGTTCATGGGCGATACCTCGGCGGCTTCGGATCGCCCGGACGAGGCTGTTCTGAACGCCATGACCGCAGACGAACGGCGTCACACGATGCACGGCGCTCCGCTTTGGGCGCGGGCAGCGACGGTCGTCGCGGGGCCGGTCTTCAACTTCATCCTTTCCTTCCTGTTGTTCGCCGCGCTGCTTTTCGCCCGCGGTGTCGCGACCGATCCGATTGCGGTGGCAGAAGCCCGCATCGTGCCTGTCGAGGCCGAGATGCTGCAGACTGGAGACGTGATCCTCGCGATCGACGGCCAGACGGTGCCGTCGACGGAAGAGTTCAGCGACTTCGGCTCGACGCTGACGCCCCAACCGACGATTGACTACACGGTTCTTCGCAACGGGCAGGAGGTGACCTTCACCGGTCCCTGGCTGTATCCGCCGTTCGCCATTTCGATCACGCCGGGATCGGCCGCAGAGAAGGGCGGGGTTCTGGTCGGAGACGTGGTGACGGCCGTTGACGGACAGCCGGTATTCGATTTCGGAGAACTGCGCGACGCGGTCGGCGCGTCGGATGGCAGCCCGTTGCCGTTGACCGTATGGCGCGATGGCGAAACGCTTGACCTGACCCTCCAACCCGAACGGCGCGATCTGCCGCTGCCCGACGGAGGCTTCGAGACACGCTACCTGATCGGCATCGGTGGCGGCCTGATCTTCGAACCGCAAAGCGAGGCGCCGGGACTGGGCGAGGCACTTGGCTACGGGGTCAGCCAGACGTTCTTTATCGTCAAATCCTCTGTTTCGGGCCTTTATCACATGATTGCGGGCAAGATCTCGACTTGCAACCTGTCCGGTCCGATCGGCATCGCCGAGGTTTCGGGTCAGGCCGCGAGCCAGGGCTGGGTGTCGTTCCTTTGGTTCATCGCGGTCCTGTCGACCGCAGTTGGCTTTCTGAACCTGTTCCCGATCCCGGTGCTGGACGGCGGGCACCTCGTGTTTCACGCCTACGAGTGGGCGACCGGACGGCCGCCAAGCGACCGCGCGCTTCGCTATCTGATGGCCGGCGGCCTGACGATCATGCTGGCGCTGATGCTCTTCGCAGTCGGAAACGACCTGTTCTGCCCCTGAACCCGATATGGGCGGGAGCGCCCTCAAGTCGTCGTGCCCTTGCCCAAATCCGGTCACATTTCCTCGTTAATTTCTGCATCATGAACTCCTTGAGAGAGGAAAACCGATGCAAACGATCCAAAAGGGATACCGCGGGCTGGGACTGCTTTTCGAGCTGAACCGCGACCTGGCGCTCGTCATGCTGGCCCTGACCGGCGCGCTGCTGCTCGGTGCCTACCTCGGTTCGCCCTGAACGACGACACTCCACCTCCGACCTTCATTACTTACCCTCATTCGCACAAGCCGCCCTCCGGGGCGGCTTGCTGCTTTTGACAGCCCCTGAGAATCCCATTACTCACGTTGAAGGAACGGCAGGGACAGGGCGGATATCATGGCGCGGGCGGCTATCACTGGATTGAGGGCCTTTGCTCTGGGGGCCGCTATGGTCGTGGCATCGGGAACGACAGGCGCTTGGGCACAAGTAAGGGTCGACAGCGTTTCGATCGAGGGCAACCAGCGCATACCCGACTCGACGATCATCAGCTTTCTGGGCCTTGAGCGCGGTGCGGTCGCGACGGACGGTCAGATCAACGATGCGCTGCAGAGAATCAACGCCTCCGGACTATTTGAAAGCGTCGAGATCACGACCACCGGATCAGGCCTCCAGATCACCGTTGTCGAGCGTCCGACGATCAACCGCATCAGCATCGAAGGCAACCGGAGGCTCGACGACGACGAATTGTTGTCTCAGATTCAGTCGCAGTCCCGCCGCGTCTTCTCGCCCACCGTGGCCGAGGCCGACGCCGCGCTGATCGCCGATGCCTACACGCGACGTTCCCGACTTGCAGCGCAGGTCACGCCGAAGATCATTCGCCAAAGCGACAATCGGGTAGATCTGGTTTTCGAGATCTCCGAGGGTCGGGTTGTCGAGAACGAGCGCATCAGTTTCGTCGGCAACCGCGCCTTCTCGGACCGCAGGCTGCGCCGCGTCATTGACACCAAGCAGGCGGGTTTCCTGCGCTCGATCATCAGCAGAGACACTTTCGTGCCCGAGCGCATTGCCTTCGACCGGCAGCTCCTGGTCGATTTCTACCGGTCGCGCGGGTACGTCGATTTTCAGGTTCTGGACGTCACCACCGAGCTGTCGCGCGAACGCGATGCTACGTTCATAACCTTCAACGTCCGCGAAGGGCAGTCCTTCAACGTGGGCCAGATCTCGGTGACCAGCGAGTTCGAGGGACTTGATGTCGAGCAATACCGGCGCGAGATCAAGCTTCGGCCCGGCGAGACATGGAATCCGTCGAAGATCGAGGAACAGATCGCTCGGCTCGAGCGGCTGGCGTTGCAGCAGGGTCTCGATTTCCTGCGCGCCGATCCGCGCGTGACGCGAAACGAGCGGAACCTCACACTGGACGTGGAATTCGCGTTGGTACGTGGACCCCGCGTCTTCGTCGAACGCATCGACATTGAAGGCAACCAGACCACGTTGGACCGTGTTGTCAGGAGGCAGTTCGACACCGTCGAAGGCGACCCGTTCAACCCGCGCGAGATTCGAAACGCCGCCGAGCGCATCCGCGCCCTGGGCTTCTTCTCGGAATCGAACGTCGCGACCCGCGAGGGTTCATCGCGGGACCAGGTCATCGTCGACGTCGATGTCGAGGAACAGGCGACCGGCTCGCTCAGCTTCGGCGGTAGTTTCAACAGCGACGACGGCGTGGCGCTGGTGATCGGCTTTTCGGAAAGGAACTTCCTTGGTCGCGGCCAGGGTCTGTCCTTCGATCTCCAGACCGGAACCGAGAATTCAAGGTCGCGCCTGGCGTTCCGCGAGCCCGCATTCCTTGGCCGCGATCTGACGTTGGGCTTCGAGATCATCCATGCCACGAGCGATTTCAACGATGCGACATACGAGACGCGCGTAACCTCGATTTCGCCTTCGCTGGGCTTTCCGATCAGCGAGAACTCCCGCCTTTCGATCTACTACGAGGTCGCAAAGGAAGATCTCTACAACGTGGCCCCGACCGCTTCTCCGATCCTCCTGTCAGAGGAAGGCGCGCTGTGGCGCAGCTCGATCGGGTACACCTATTCTCTCGACCTCTTGCGTGGCGGCTTGAACCCCAGTCGGGGCATCCTTCTGACCTTTGGACAGGAATACTCCGGCCTTGGCGGCGACATCGAAACGATCGCAACAACGGCTCGGGCCGTCGTCCAGCGTGACATCCTGAATGAAGAGGTCACCATTCGCGCAATCCTTGAAGGGGGAATCCTGCACGCCCTCGACGGCAACACACGTGCCACGGACCGCTTTTTTCTGTCCTCCAGCCAGCTTCGCGGTTTCGCGGGCCGGGGCGTCGGTCCCCGGGATACCGGAGCCGGAAATTCGGACGTCCTTGGCGGCAACAAGTACGCCTCGCTGCGGTTCGAGGCCGATTTCCCGCTGGGTCTTCCCGAGGAATACGGCATTTCGGGCGGCGTCTTCGCGGACTTCGGATCGCTCTGGGATCTCGACAACACGGCCGGCGCGGCAGTTGTGGATGACAGTTTCGAGCTGCGTTCGTCGATCGGTTTCTCGGTGTTCTGGGACACGCCGATCGGACCGCTTCGCTTGAACTTCGCAAAACCGATCAAGAAGAATGATCTTGATGAGGAAAATTCGTTCGACATCACAATCTCGACCCAATTCTAGAATGCGGCGTGCTCTGCCACTGAGCTTGCTTGTGGCGCTCATGCCGCTTTCGGGCGAGGCGCAGCAACAGCAACAAGAACAACAGCCGGCGCAGCAGACCATCGAGATACAATCCCCGGTCCTGATCATCGACCAGGACCGTCTTTTCGCCGAAACCCGGCTTGGAACCGAGGCGCTGGCGGATCTGGATGCACGAGCACAGGAACTCGCCACCGAGAACCAGCAGATCGAGGCGGAATTGATCGCCCGCGAACGCGAGTTGACCGATCTGCGTCCGATAACGCCGCCGGAGGAGTTCCGTGCGCTCGCCGACGAATTCGATACCCGTGTCGAACGGATACGAGGCGAACAGGACAAGAAGGCCCGGGATCTGACACAGGCGCGCGACGAGGCAAGGCAGGCCTTTTTCCAGAACGTGGGAGGCGTCATTTCGGATATCGTGCGCCAGAAGGGCGCTGTTGTCGTCATCGACCGTCGCGATGTCTTTCTCTCTGCGGAACGCATCGACATCACCGACGAGGCGATCGAGCAAATCAACGAAATGGCGGAGTAGACGGCGGGATCGGAACCCGCTTGCGCCTTGCCGACACGCGTTGCGCTTGCTACCCGTTGAAAAACAACGAGGGACGCGCCCCATGAGCGAGCTGAAGACCGCAGATATCGACCTGATCCAGCGGATCATCCCCCACCGCTATCCTTTCCTTCTGGTCGACCGCGTTGTTGACATCGAAGGCACGGCGAAAGGGACCGGCATCAAGAACGTCACCATGAACGAACCGCAGTTCACCGGGCATTTCCCTGGAATGCCGGTCATGCCCGGCGTGCTGATGGTCGAGGCGATGGCTCAGACCGCGGCGGTCGTCGTGGGCGTGGGCATGGAACTCGCCGACAAGAAGTTCGGCGTCTACTTCATGGCCATCGAGGGTGTGAAGTTTCGCCGCAAGGTTGGCCCCGGTGATACGCTGCGGATGCAGGTCGAAACGTTGCGCGGCGGAGGCAAGGTCTGGAAATTCAAGGGCGTGGCCTCTGTCGAGGGCGACGTTGCCTGCGAATGCGAGTTCACCGCCATGATGGACCTCCCGAAGTGAGCGTCGATCCTTCGGCCCGCATTCACCCCTCGGCTGTGGTCGAGGATGGAGCCACTGTCGGCCCGAAGTGTATTGTCGGTCCGTTTTCGGTCATCGGTGCGAGTGTCACGCTGGGAAGCGGCGTCGTCGTCAAATCGCACGCGGTCGTCACCGGCATCACGACGGTCGGCGACGAAACGGTGATTTTCCCTGGCGCCGTTATCGGGGAAATACCCCAGGATCTGAAATTCAGGGGCGAAACGACCCGCCTGGTTGTCGGCAAGCGCAACCGAATCCGTGAAGGCGTGACGATGAATACCGGCACAGAAGGCGGCGGAGGAGAAACGCGTGTAGGCGACGACTGCCTGTTCATGACGGGCGCGCACGTGGCCCACGACGCCATCGTCGGTAACCGGGTCATCGTCGCCAACCAGAGCGCCATCGCCGGTCACTGCCAGATTGATGACGACGTGATCATCGGCGGGCTTTCCGGCATCCACCAATGGGTGCGCATCGGTCGCGGCGCGATCATCGGCGCAGTGACGATGGTCACCAACGACGTGATTCCCTACGGTCTCGTGCAGGGACCGCGCGGGCAACTGGACGGATTGAACCTGGTCGGGCTGAAGCGCCGAGGCGTCGACCGCGCCGACATCACGGCGTTGCGCGCCGCGTTCCAGATGCTGGCACAGGGCGAGGGCGCCTTCGCGGACCGTGCCCGAAGGCTGGGCGAAGAGACCGAAAGCACCTATGTGCGCGAAATCGCGGATTTCGTTCTCGCTGCATCCGACCGACATTTCCTGACGCCGGAGCGTTGACGTGCTGGCGCTGATCGCAGGGCTGGGCAAGCTGCCGGCAGTGCTGGTCGACACCCTTCGCGAACCGCCCTACATCGCCGCGCTGGAAGGAAACCTGCCGGACGTCCTCGCGCCCGACCGGATATTCCGCATCGAATGTCTGGGCTCGCTTCTGGAAGAGTTTCGTGCGCTCGGGGTCACGGAGGTCTGCTTCGCGGGCGCCATCCAGCGGCCGTATCTGGACCCCTCGAAGATCGATGCCACCACGATGCCGCTCGTTCCGCGCGTGATGGCGGCTCTTCAGAAGGGCGATGACGGAGCACTGCGCGAGGTTCTGGCGATCTTTACGGATGCGGGTCTTGCCATCCGCTCACCGGACGAACTGGTCACGTCGCTCCTGCCGGTTCGGGGGATCTACTCCATCCGCCGCGGCGACGCGCATCATGAACAAGACGCGGAGCGGGCCAGCGAAATTCTGCGGCATATGGGGCCGCTCGACATCGGGCAGTCCTGCGTCGTGCACAAGGGGCAGGTACTCGCAATCGAAGGGCGGTTCGGCACCGACTGGATGCTGGAGAGCCTTCGCAACCGGCCGGACGGTCAGGGCGGTCTTTATTACAAGGCACCCAAGCCCGGTCAGGACCGCCGGATCGACTTGCCGGTGGTCGGCGTCGATACGGTTGTCGCTGCCAAGAAGGCAGGCCTCGACGGAATCGTTGTAGAGGAAAACGGTGTCATGGTTCTGGACCTCGCAGCCGTGGAACGCGCCGTTGACGAGCTTCGTCTTTTCTTCTGGGTCAGGCGCGCATGACCATTCATCTTGCCCGAAATACGCGAACGCGACGGCAGCCATGAAGATCTATCTGCTGGCAGGCGAACCCTCGGGCGACAAGCTGGGCGCGGCCCTGATGGCAGGATTGAAGTCGCTCGCCCCCGGCATCGAGTTCCGGGGCGTCGCAGGTCCGTTGATGCAGGCCGAGGGGATGACGAGCCTTTTCCCGATGGACGATCTCAGTGTCATGGGAATTGCCGAGGTGCTGCCGAAGTACCGAGACCTTCGCCGGCGCCTGAGCCAGGCCGCCAGGGATTGTATCGCCTGGAAACCCGATGCGCTGGTGACGATCGACAGCCCGGACTTCTCGCTGCGCCTTGCGCGCCTGGTGAAGGAGGCAAGCCGCATCCGCACCGTACATTATGTGGCACCTTCGGTCTGGGCCT